>JAITAI010000064.1 GCA_031284195.1 Treponema sp. | reverse complement strand
GGTACCCTATGCTCAACTTGCGCCATACAGATAATGTACTATGAAAAAGGGGGAAGCCTGTGCTATTTTTAGGGTAAATTCCCCTTTTTCGATCTTTGATGCTTAAACAGTAGGCCCTTGGGTGGTTAGAACAATGAAAGGGGACTCAGAATTGTTATAAGTGGTAAAGCGTCATAAGAACGGAACCTGTTTCTTCCAAACCCAATGGCGCTCCTGGTTGAGCTCCAAGCCCTGGTGTTTAATCGCCATTGTCCCTTGCTCTGAGGAATTCTGAATTATCAAAGAGCCTATCTGCAGCATAGCCTCATTGGTCAATGAGGCCGGGGGATTTTTTGTTACTAATCTTTCCTTAGTTTGGGGTTTGCTCCAGCCTTAGTCTGGGGTGTATTCCAGTCATAAGGCAATACACGAGAGTCCGCGAAGGGACTTCATTTTTACGAATTATTCGGATAACTGAACGCTTATTCGGGGATTTTTCCTTTGTACCAGTCTGAAGAGCGAGATTAGTACCTTTTGAAAAGATGAGGAACTCTCAAAGTATGATTAGCGAGAGGTTTCATACGGTATTGGGGCCAAGGGGTTTTCCAGAATGATAGGGATCATTTCAAAAAACGATACGGATCATACTGGAAAATGGTACGGATGATTTTAAGGGCCCAAAGGGAAAGGTTTTATTGCTATGAGGTAAACCGCTTCATACGCTGCTGCACAGATGGTTTCGTCCGTCCTTTCAGGTTGAGGGTTTCCCTGGCCGGTACCGTATTTTCCGTTCTTTTGTTGCGGCCTTTATGGTCAGTTTCCCCGGCTTCACCAGCTCCAGCACTTTTCCTTTCAGCAATTCCTTTTGTCCTTTTGGCAGTCTCCGGATCATCTTGCCCTCCTACGGTTATGTTACCAAGCTGCCCCAGGGGAATCCCAGGATAAACCCTGACATTCCAACCTTGCAGGAATCTCCCTAGCTTGAGTACAATAAACCTATGAACAGCGTATTGTTGATGGGCAACGAAGCTATTGCCCTGGGGGCCATACGGGCAGGGGTGTCCGTAGCAAGCGGGTATCCGGGAACCCCTTCTACGGAAATTCTCGAAACCCTGGTCCGGGAAACCCAGAAACCAGGGACCCAGGAGCGGCCTCTCTATATTGAATGGTCGGTGAATGAGAAAGCCGCCCTGGAACTTGCTGCAGGAGCTGCCTGTTCTGGAGCCCGGGCACTGGTAACCATGAAGCAGGTGGGCCTTAATGTGGCCTCAGACCCCCTGATGAGCCTCAATTACATCGGCGTCCAGGGGGGCCTTGTGGTGGTGGTCGCAGATGATCCAGGACCGATCTCTTCCCAGACCGAACAGGATACCCGCCATTTTGGTCAGTACGGGAAGTTTGCGGTTTTTGATCCCGCTTCTCCAGAAGAAGCCTATACCATGATCGCCGATGCGTTTGCCTATTCCGAAAAATACCATCGTCCGGTCATATTCAGACCTACTACCCGGATCTGTCACAGTTACGCTTCAGTATCGCTTTTACCGGATATGCCCTACACAAGGCCGGGAGGTTTTGATAAGGCCGGAGGGAGATGGGTCATTTTCCCCAGCCTTGCCTACCGGAACCATATCGCCATCGAAGCAGACTTGATAAAACTGGCAGAGGATTTTTCCACCTACCCAGGAAATGGGCTTATAGAAAAAATAGAAAGCATCGAAAACAGAGCACAATCCGCATTACAAGGTATCGCCGCAGGGGGGGTGAGTTTTGCCTATACCCAAGAAGCCCTTATGGACATAGCAGGGGATTATAAACTTCTCAAGGTGGGAACGGTCCCCTTTCCCCACGCCTTGGGCCGTACCTTCCTGAGGGGGCTTAAGGAAGTATTAGTCATCGAAGAATTGGATCCGGTGATTGAACGGGAGCTTATCTATCTATGCGGCCGGGATCAGCTTCCGGTACAGATCAAAGGTAAACTCTCCGGGGATATGCCCCAGGCTGGAGAATATACGGTTTCCCAGATTACTGAGCGACTTCGGGCCTTCCTTGGGGTAGGGGCAGCGCCAGTAGTTACTGTACCGGAGGATTCGGCATATACCCCAGCCCTGCCTCCCCGTCCTCCGGTCTTATGCGCAGGTTGTCCTCATCGGGGATCCTTCTTTGCGGTCAAAGAGGCGGTCCGGGAACATGGCCGAGGCAGAAAAGCGGTGTTTTCCGGGGATATAGGCTGTTATACCCTGGGAAACGCCCTACCCCTGGATATGGTAGATACCTGCCTCTGTATGGGGGCGGGCATAACCATGGCTCAAGGGATTAACCGGGTAGAGCCAGGGACTCTAAATATCGCCTTTATCGGGGACTCGACCTTCTTTCATACAGGATTACCAGGACTTATCAACGGGGTGTATAACCAGGCGGACATGGTGGTGGCGATCCTGGATAACGGCACCACTGCCATGACCGGCAACCAAGCGCACCCAGGCATGGGGAGGACCGCCACCGGTAAAGCCACAAAAAAACTCAGTATCTTTGACCTGGTCTCTGCCCTAGGGGTCCAGGAACTAGTCAGGGCCAATGCCTTTGACCTGATAGCCGCAAAACAGGCGGTCAAACAGGTCCTGGATAAACCGGGGGTCCGGGTTATCCTGTTTGAAGGCCCCTGCATCATGATCCATAAAAGCGCGAGCCCCTGGAAGATCAGCAGGGAACACTGTACCGCTTGTATGGTTTGTATCAAGAAATTCGGTTGTCCGGCGATTTCTCGGGTTGCGCAGGCAAGGGAATCAGAACCAGATAAAGAGGTAAACAAGCCGGTCATTGATCCGGCGCTGTGTACAGGATGCGGTATATGCCGGAACCTTTGTGCCTTTGATGCGATTCGGAGGGAACCGTGATCCGCTGTAGCGAAAATAAAGAGCATAGAGAGCATAGAGAAGATCGAAAAAACTGTTTAATCACCGGGGTTGGCGGACAGGGAACCCTACTCCTTTCCCGGCTCATCGGTAACGCAGCCCTTGAGCAGGGCCTTGTTGTCCGGGGTACGGAAACTATCGGCATGGCCCAGCGAGGCGGCAGTGTGGTAAGCCACATCAGGATGGGGAATAGTATATA
>JAITAI010000004.1 GCA_031284195.1 Treponema sp. | reverse complement strand
AATCTCAATGCGATAGCTTTTTATAAAAATTTCAAAAACCTATTGTGTATAACCTTCCGGCTGGCGAACCTGCGGTTCCACGGCGTTTTAGCGATTTTTATATAAAGATATAGGGTATTGCTACCAAATTTCCGGATAATTTTCTAGAAATTCCCGTAGCATTTTAAAAAATTCCTTGAGGATTTTTAAAAATCACGGTTTCATTTCATAAAATCCTCAGCATCATTTTGATACATGATGCTGAGGATTCTAACAAACCCTTTGGGTAGATGGTTCTCTTGCCAAGGAAGGAGAAACCTAGGGTCTTTTGGAGTCTTAGTTTTGGAGGCTTGGGTTCATACATACCGTAAGAAACGAGGGGTTTTTCATAGGAACTCCTCTAGGGATTCGGCAAACTCGCCTTTTATAATACTGTACATAAACGTCCAAGGTGATACAATGGGCCGATGAGGAGTAAGTTGGAGAACCTATGGAAGAAACACCCTACCGGTGGCCAAGCTGGGACGAGTATTTTATGGAGGTTTGTGATGCCATTTCCAAGCGAGCCACTTGTGGACGGGGTCGTTCAGGCTGTGTCATAGCCAAGGATAACCAAATCCTGGTAACCGGTTATGTGGGCGCTCCGGCAGGCCTGCCTCACTGCGACGAAGTGGGACATCAGCTTAAAAAGATGATCCACGAGGACGGAAGCCTCACCACCCATTGCGTGCGGACGGTTCATGCGGAACAAAACGCCATTTGCCAAGCGGCAAAACGGGGCATTGCTATAGTAGGAGCCACCTTGTATTGCCGCATGACCCCTTGTAGAACCTGCGCCATGCTCATCATTAACTGCGGTATCCGCCGAGTGGTTTGCCAGCGCCGGTACCATGATGCAGGGGATTCGGAAAGCATGTTCCAAAAAGCCGGTATTGGTCTTGAGTATATCCATGATGAACAAGAGGAATACGATCAGCAGTAAGGTTTTTTCTTATGTGCGGTTTGATGAGGAGTCGTACCCGCCCCAGCATGGGAGGAAGGTTTTATTCAATGGTGATGAGGTATTTTAAGTAAATTTCTTCTAAGGTCCGTTGCGGTCCTGGTGAGCCAATACGCTTGCGGAAAACCGCTGCATCCCGGCGATCAATATAAAAATCATAAATAGTCCGGGGGTCCGCATCCTTTACCGTACGATAGGCAGGCTGACTGCCAATATAGGAACGAACCTCATCCCGTCCCACTGCGGAGATGCCGAAACGGGCCAGCCGGGAACGAACCTTGAGGATCTCCTCATAGGAAAGGCCGAAGAGGAATTCCTCCAAGGCCCATCGGGTTTCAGGATGATCCGTCTCTTGTATCAGGAAGGTATGCCAGTCTTCCCCCATATCCATGGAAATACGGATCAATTCACTGGAACCTTCCATGGTTCCAAAGGTGGGAGGCGCCTCGTCCCGGGCTATCCATAAAGACTCCAATGCCGGGAGATGCCGGACCGATCGAGGGTCCCTGCCGCTATCCCAGAGGGAAATCAGGTCATTTGCCAGGCTGATTTTGGTATTATGGGAGAAGGAGACATCTTCTAAACAGGAAAAATAGACCTCTTCCGCCATGAGGGTGCACACAATCGACAGCATCACCCTGCGCAGGGGAAGATAGAATACCTGTATATCCCGCACCAGCATGGAAAGCATGGAAAAAGCATGAAATTTAGCTACCAAAAAACTACGGGTAGCCACTACCCTGGTGGGAATGTGGAATAAGTGGGACGTAGAAGAGAAACTTGAGAGGGCTTCAATGAGATTTTCCTCACTCCGGTACTCCCCACGCATGATTTGGATTGCCCTCGCCGACGGGTATTGGGAAATTGCCTCTCCCAGCCCCTGGAGACACCGAAACCGATCCTTGATGAGTTTACTCTCTTCGGGGTATCTCGCATCAAGATAGGTCTCAATTTCTTCAACTAACTGCGCTTCGTTTTCTTTTAGGATACATATAGGGGAAACAGTATTCGAAACGGACAGAAACATACATATAGCCTATCTTTACCTTAAAGATAAATCAAGTAAAAGTGAAGATGTTTCCGTATTTTTTACTTGCCCGTTTTTCTTAGCCTCCACCAGAAGAGGTTAGGTGAGGCTCCTTGACGCTCGATTAGAAAAAAATGGATACTAAAGGTACTAATTTTGATGGAGATGAAAGGTACCATGTCCGACATAAAAGAACCCCCCAAGAACGAAAAACCGGATGTCAGTCAAAGGCTTGCCCTGATCCGGCATTCGGTGAGCCATGTTATGGCCCAGGCAGTAACCCGGCTCTTTCCGGGAACCCGGGTTGCCATCGGCCCATCAGTGGAAAACGGCTTTTATTATGATTTTCAGTTTCCTCAGCCCCTAGGGGTGGAAGATCTTCCCCGCATTGAAGTGGAAATGCAGCGTATCATTGAGGAAAATCAGGATTTTGTCCGACTTACCCTAAGCCGGGAAGAAGCAAAGCAGCGTTTTGCGGAGGAGCCTTTTAAGTTGGAATTGATAGCTGCGTTGCCTGAGAACACCCCAATCACGATCTATGAGCAACGAAACGCCGCAGGAGAAAGGGTTTGGGCAGATCTCTGCCGAGGACCTCATTTGGCAAATACCCGGGAGATCAACTCCAGGGCTTTTAAGCTCCAAAGTATCGCCGGATCCTATTGGCGCGGAGATGAAAAGCGGCCTATGCTCACCCGGATCTACGGTACTGCCTGGGAAACGCCCAAAGACCTCAAGGCATACCTAGCCTTCCTGGATGAAGTGGAAAAACGGGATCATCGCCGGTTGGGAAAGGAACTGGACCTCTACTCTACCCATGAAGAGGCCGGAGCCGGGCTTATCTACTGGCATCCCAAGGGAGGCCGTATGCGGGTGGCTATCGAAGATTTCTGGCGTACCGAGCATTTCAGGAACGGTTACGAAATCCTCTATACCCCCCATATCGGTAAATCCTGGCTTTGGGAAACTTCAGGACATCTAGGCTTCTATAAATCGAACATGTATTCCCCTATGGAGATCGACCAGCAGGATTACCTCATCAAGCCCATGAACTGTCCCTTCCACATCATGATCTACAAGAACAAGGGCCGCAGTTACCGGGACCTACCCCTGCGCTGGGCTGAACTGGGTACGGTGTACCGATATGAGCGCTCTGGGGTGCTCCACGGCCTCCTGCGGGTCCGAGGCTTTACCCAGGACGATGCCCATATCTTCTGTACCCCTGAACAAATAGAAGGAGAAATCCTCGAAGTTCTCCGGTTCAGCCTCAATATATGGAAAGTCTTTGGCTTCAAGGACATCAAAGCATACCTGGCTACCAAACCTGCGGAGTCCGTAGGGGAACAGAGCCGTTGGGATGCGGCCCTGGAATCTCTCCGCAAGGCCGTGGAAGCCGAGGGGCTGCCCTACGAACTGGATGAAGGAGGGGGGGCTTTCTACGGCCCCAAGATAGATCTCAAGATCAAAGATGCCTTGGGTAGGGAATGGCAGATGACCACCATCCAGTTTGACTTTAATGAGCCTGAACGGTTTGATATGACCTACGTGGACTCAGACGGCCAGCATAAGCGGCCCTACATGGTACACCGGGCCTTGCTGGGTTCCTTGGAACGGTTTTTCGGCGTACTCATCGAACATTTCGGCGGCGCTTTTCCGGTGTGGATTGCCCCGGAACAGGCCGCAGTGATTCCCGTAGCTCCAGGTTTCCATGATTATGCGAAACAGGTGGCTGCGGAACTCAAACGCCGGGACCTTCGGGTTACGGTTGAACTAGAGGATAACCGGATGAACGCGAAGATCCGCTTGTGCCAGAACCGCAAGATTCCCTATATGCTGGTAGTGGGTCAACGGGAAATGGAGGAGGCCACGGTTTCTGTACGCCTCCGGGATGGGAGACAACTAGGAACCGCGCCCATGCCCCTGGCAGACTTTGCGGCCTATATAGAGGGCAAGGTCGCTACCCGAGACCTGGAATTGTAAGGCCAAGCGCCTGGGGCCAAAGTTCCCATGCCCCAACGCTTGCTATGGGTTTCTTAAAAAAGCCCCAAACCAGTATTGTCATAGTGATAGTTTTGTACTATCCTCAATACTAATATCATTCATATTAAGCAAGGAGGCGTACTATGAAAAGTACCCTTGAAGATCTACAAAACAGGCGGAGTATCCGGGCATATAAACCGGAGCAGATTAAGGATGAAGAACTGAACGCAATAGTGACAGCCGGTACCTGGGCTGCAAGCGGTGCGAGCGCTCAATCCGCGGTAATCGTGGTGGTGCAGGATAAGGCCCTGATTACCCAAATCGAAGCATTGAATGCCCGGGTGCTCAATACTCCTGAGGCAAAGCCTTTCTACGGTGCTCCCACGATCCTGGCGGTCCTGGTGGATAAGACCAAACCCACGCCGTTGGAAGATGGAAGCCTGGTCTTGGGTAACCTCATGCTTGCGGCCTATGCTATCGGTGTGGGTTCCTGCTGGATTCACCGGGCAAAGCAGGTGTTTGAGTTTGAAGAAGGTAAGGCCCTGCTCAAAAGATGGGGACTTTCAGAAGACTATGTAGGGGTTGGTTTCTGTATCCTGGGGTATGCTGCAGGGGAAGCGCCCAAACCCGCTCCTCGTAAGGAAGGCTACATCATCAAAGCAACCTAAAACCCGGAACAGCCCCGAGCCGCAGATGAGGCTCAGGCTTTTTTATTCCTGTCTTTCCTGATTGGTGAAGGATAGAAAAAAGATGATCATAGGTATAGACATAGGCAGTACCATCACCAAGGCAGTATCCATTGAAGATGGGAATATGACGCGAAAGATCAAGACCAAGGCAGCAGATGCGGTAACCTCTGCTGCCGGGGCCTTTGGGAAAATGATCCTAGAAAACGATATTAAGATGGCGGAAATCGAACGAATCATGATCACCGGGGCAGGGGCAACCAAAATAAAAAACGACCTTTTCGGTATCCCCACGGAGCAGATTGATGAAATCACCGCTATTGGCATTGGCGGTATGTTCCTTTCGAAACAAGATAACATCATCATCACCAACATAGGCACAGGCACTGCGATCATCGAGGCAAAGAAAGAGGGAATCTCTCACCTGGGAGGATCCGGAGTGGGAGGCGGTACTATCTTGGGCTTAGCAAAGAAGCTGCTTTTGACCTCAAACTTCAACGGTATCATGGAATTAGCGCAATCAGGAAATCTGAATCAGGTGGACCTCCTCTTGGAAGACATCATGGAGACGGATATAAGTTTTCTGGATAGGGAGGCCACTGCTTCCAACTTTGGTAAGATGCTGGATACTGCCCGGCATGAGGACCTTGCCATGGGGATCCTGAATCTGGTTTATCAGGTGATTGGGATGATTTCGGTATTCGCTGCGAAAAGTAAGAACCTTGATCGCGTCATTGTTACCGGAAACGGGAGCAACAACCCTATAGGTAAACATATCTTATCCACCATCACCGGGATGTATGCGGTAACCTTTGAATATCCCCAGGATGCGGAATACACCACCGCCATAGGTGCAGGACTTTTCTGTAGTATGCGTCATTGAAAGCATTGAACCTAGGGTTCGCCCTTCCCTGTGAGTTTCTTTTGTTTTTATGGGTATTTGCCTTGTACGTTCCCCTGTAGTGTAGTATAGTTAGCGAAGGGGGTATCATGGAAACAGCGGCATTTTTAAACGATTCTGGTATTGCTTTAACTGAAGCGAATAGGCCCGACGAGGCGATCTCCCTGTTTCGTAAGGCCCTGATTATGGAGCCTGAAAATCCATTATTATGGTTAAATTTGGGTATTGCCCAACAACGAACCGGTGGCTATGAGGATGCGTTACATAGTTTTCAACGGGCGATTTATATAGAAGATACCTTGGCAGAGGCGTGGGTATCCATGGGGTTGATCTATTATGAGCTTGAACAATTCGATCTTTCGGAAGAATGTTATCATTCGGCATTAGAACGAAATGGGGATGCTCCCAAGACCTGGAATAACCTAGGGGTGCTTTATTTTACCGAAGGTAGCTATGAAGAAGCTCGGCACTGTTTTGAAGAGGCCGTTAGTTTAGCACCCTTGTATTCCGAAGCCTTGTATAACCTGCGAGATACTTGTCGAGAGTTGGAGGATTACCGGGCAGCTGCGGAATTTGAACGGATCCTTTCCGGTTTGTCCAAAAATCTCGGTTATTATATTTACCAGGGTAATAGGTAGGATGGTATAAACCTTCGAGTATGCGGATTCTCTACATTGCAGAAATAGTTGGAAAGGTTGGGATATACGCCTTTAAGAAAGGTTTATCGGATCTCAAGCAAGAGAACCCCATTGATTTTGTTATCGCCTGTGCAGACGGGGCTACCGGAGGGAACGGTCTTGGAAGAAACCACGCGGGGTTTCTCCGTAAATTGGGAGCCCAGGTGCTTACTACAGGGGAATGTTGTTTTTACAAAAAAGATCTAGTCGAAAATCTTGCTAAAATTCCCTATGTGCTCAGGCCTGACAACCTCAACCGGGAGGCGCCGGGGATTGGTTCTCGAATATTCAAGACCGGAACTAAGCCTTCGGATCCTAAGATTGCCATAGGGGTTCTGTTAGGGCAGAGTGGATTCCAGCGGCTTCATGGGAATAATCCTTTTTCCGCACTCCCGGTCTTGCTGGAACGGCTTCGGCAAGAAACCCCCTATGTGATCATTGATTTTCATGCAGAAGCAAGTGCGGAAAAAGGTACCCTCTTTGCCTTGGCTGCGGGGCGTTGTTCTGCGGTGATTGGTTCCCATAACCGGGTTCAGACCGCAGATGAACGGATCCTTCCAGGGGGTACCGCAGTGATTACCGATGCAGGGCGTACGGGCAGCACTGAATCAGTGGGCGGGGTCAATAAGGAAAAACGGATTCAGGAATACCTCACCGGTATTCCTGAATGGACCAAAGAGGCAGTGGATAAACCTGAATTGCAAGGGGTTTTGATTGAACTAGATGGAGCTGGCAAGGCCTGTTCCATAGAACGGATCCGTCATAAGGTTCCAGATATGCTCCTGCAGGATGTTCAGGAAGAACCCCAGGAGGGGATAGCATGACCGGCCAGGTGTATGCCCTATCGGAAACTACCGTCACCATAAGCCTGGGAACCTGTTCCTCCTGTTTCGGATGTATGCAGCAGGAATGTAAGACCAGGACGCGATTTCTTAAGGCGAAAAATCCCTTTCAGTTTCCCTTGGCGATAGGCCAGGTGGTGAAAATCGAGACTCCCAAGGCGATGCTCGTGGGGCAGGCTTTTGCAGCTTTGCTCCCCCCTATGGTGGGTTTCATGGGAGGGTTTATATTGACCGGACTCCTTGTTCCAGTTTCGGGAGATCCTGCCCGGGCGGCAGGAGGAGTTCTGGGTCTCTTCATTCTGGCATATCTCATCTATCTGATCCGTAAAAAACATCCTGCAGAGACGATCCTTCAAGTGGTGGAGATAGTATCCTGAACAGGATAAACCTTTTTGAGGATGAGGGCTTGTCAGCTTTTCTATGCTGTTCTATATAAAAGGGTGAAATCCTGCAAAAGTCCGGTTCATTGGGTTTATCCTGCCGGTGCGTTTACTATTGCCTTGATAGGTAGATACGTTTATATTCTAAGAAAGGATATAATTCCTAATGACCGCTTTTAAGAGGGTCAATTTAACCGGGCCTAAGGGCCGGCAGGCACTCATACAGGGTGCAAAGGAGCCTAGCATGAAAGGTAAAGGGTACATTGATATGGGTACTATCTTTGATGAAATTTTTGAGGCTGCTCAGAATTTCAGCGATGAATTGCACCGTAACTTTAATCATTACGATCCTCAGTACGGACCCAGGGGTCCTTTTGGAACCAAGGGTCCGTTTGATGAAAATATCGATTATTATCCGAACTATTCCTATCCACCGATGAATGTTTATATGACCGGGGATAGGAGTATGATTTTCGAGTTCGCCCTGGCTGGGTTTGATGAAAAGGACATCAATCTCTCTTTCCAGGGAGACTATATGGTCTTTTCTGCAAAAATCGGGGAAGCATATTCCGAAGCCTTGGAAACCCAGGGAGAGGATAATATAAGGTATTTCAAACGCCGTCTTAAGCTTAAAGACATTGAGAAACAAAAGTACTATGTCCCGCTAGATAAATATGCTCAGGAAAAAGTGAAAGCCTTCTATAAAAACGGTATTCTCAAAGTAACCATTCCCCCCAAGGATGAACCGGATCAACACGACGGTATTAAGATTGAAATTATCAAGGAAGGAGACTAAGGTCTTTCCGGCGAATCAGTGTAAGAGGGTAAGCGTTCCCTGAGTGTCCCTTGGGAGAATGTGGGGAAGGGGTATTTTGTTCACTTTTACCCGGTAAAGGGTATTTCTCCTTATTTACCATAATTCATATATACTTTATCATCTTATGCGTATTATTTGAGAGGATAGGTTAAATACCCTGATTGCTCTTTAGCATATCCTTGAGGAGTATCATGTTCAGGAGGCAGCTATGGAATGGCGGGCGAGTCATATTCTGGTTAAGGATAAAGGTTTGGCAACAGATCTTTTGAAACGGGTTAAACAGGGCGTATCCTTTGAATCTCTGGCAAGGGAATTTTCTACATGTCCATCTAAATCTTCCGGGGGAGATCTTGGCTGGTTTGGACCGGGGAAAATGGTGGCCCCTTTTGAATCCGCGGTTAAGCGGCTTTCCCCTGGTTCGGTAGGGGATGTAGTGCAGACCCAATTTGGCTATCATATTATCAAATGTACTGGACGTAAAGATTAAACCTGAGAGCTTTGTTTCTGAAGCTAGTTACGCCGAAGTTTACAGAAATGAGTGGTTTTAGGTGCTTTTGAACCGAGGAGTTATCTGATTTTGATATTTTTATGTCCCCTATGGTATTCCCAAGGACCGAGATTCGGTCTTGTATGGATGTGTATAGGTCTCTTGGGTATCATAAGTGGAGGAGTTCATGACTAGTGACATTACCAATCTAGAATCTCTTTTCCGGCTTGACTTTGAAATGAATCAGATTCAAGATTTTGATCTGCTTCTTGAACGGATACTACGAGAAGCGCGAAAGGTGGTCCATGCGGATGCAGGTTCAATTTATGTCAAAGTAGACGATGGACGGCTGGCAATTAAATACGCCCAGAATGATACCCAGCAAAAGAAACTTCCGCCAGGGCAAAAGCTGATCTATTCCATTTTTTCGATTCCTATAAATGAAAAATCCATGTCCGGGTATTGCGCCTTGACCGGCAAAATGGTAAATGTGCCTGATGTGTACCATATACCCCGGAATGCTCCCTATTCTTATAATGCTTCCTATGATATGATATCGGGCTATAAGACCACCTCCACCTTGACGGTTCCCCTGAAAACTACCGAAGATAAGCTGTTAGGGGTTATTCAGATGATTAATGCCACTGACGAAGCAGGTAATTGGGGTCCTTTTTCCCCAAAAGATGAATTCCTCATAAACCATTTTGCCACCAATGCCGCTATAGTGCTCCAGCGGGCGTATATGAACCGGGTTATGATACTGAGAATGATTAAATTATCCGAACTTCGGGATCCTAAGGAGACTGGCCCCCATGTAAACCGAGTTGCAGGTTATGCAGTGGAAATGTATGATCGCTGGGCCTATCATCATAAGATAGCGGATCAGGAACGGGAAAAATTCAAGGATGCCTTTAAGATCGGGGCCATGTTTCATGATGTGGGAAAAGTAGCAATCTCTGATTTAATTCTCAAGAAACCCGCTCGATTTACTCCTGAGGAATACGATATTATGCAGCGGCATACCCTCTATGGGGCGGATTTGTTTGGAGACCCTCAGTCTGCTTTAGATATCATTGCCCGGGATGTGGCCCTTAATCATCATGAGAATTGGGATGGTACCGGTTATCCAGGCTTGTTGGATCCTGTCAGTAAAGAACCTATTAAAGATTACCAAGGGAAGTTGCTGGGTAAGAAAGGGGAGGAGATTCCCTTAACCGGCCGTATCGTGGCCATTGCGGATGTTTTTGATGCTCTGTGTTCTAAACGGGTGTATAAAGACCCCTGGTCCAAAGATGCGGCTTTAACCGAGATTCGTCACTTAGCAGGTACTAAATTTGATCCTGAACTGGTAGAGATTTTCTTTGAGATCCTCCCCCACATCGAACATATCCAGGAACTCTATCCTGAGTCTGGAATTTGCTAAAAACTGCTGAGACTTTGAGGTGTATTCGTATAAGGTTCCATTTGTAGTGATCCTCCAGTTCGACGATGTTCCATTTGTTTCTAACTTTAACCTAGTCCTAGTACCGATTGCTACTGAATAGACTATCATCAAGCAAAATAACCTTCATTATCGCTAGGGATTCATAACGATACATAATCGCCATATCCGCCACGAAAAATCTTGAATCATTTGGATGGTTGTGCAGTAAGCATAGCGTCCCATTCCCTTACCGATCTTGACACGGTTGTCGATACCGTATTTATCGTAGGCATCGGCAATTTCTTGGCCTGGCGGTTCTTTTCTGCAAACCGTTTCATGCGCTGAGCATAGCGTTGGTACGCAGATGTTCCGGCAATCGGTCTATGGTGCTTTTCTGCCCATCCTTATTCCTCCGGGGCGGGTGAAGTGGACCAGAATAAAGCTGGATTCGCCTAACCGGATCATCTTGACGTACCCCTGGTTCTCAAGCCAGTTGATCTGCTCATTCACCTCCGCAAGGAAACCGTGTTGTCCATTGGCTTTGAGCAGACGTTGGAGCATCTCGTTGGACAGTTCCTGGCCTGTCGCCTGTTCCAGTCCCTGCAACAGGATGATCCGGCGCAGGGGCACAAGGATATGATCCATTAGCCATTCCCTCCCGAGGACGTATTCATGATAAACCAGGATGCTATAGGGGATAATTGCGAATTTTTATCATTTCTTCTTTATTTTAGGGGAACTCTTTACAAGCCTTTGCACGATCTCCACCTGCCTTTCGGGGAAGTGGAGGGCGCCAAGCAGCAGAAAGCCTTCATTGGAACCCAAAACCAGCAAACTGCATATTATTTGGGTGCGCCTTTTCTTGGATGTCCCAACGGAGAATCGCGATAAAGGGAGACCCCCTTGGCCCAATGAGCCAGGGTATTGACCCGCCTCCGTACTCTGGAGGTTTAGCTTGCCAGCACCCGTTTATCCTGCCAGCGACCGCGCTTCCAGCGCCAGACATAACAGATACCCCGTACACACCAATCCGACACCATCG
>JAITAI010000049.1 GCA_031284195.1 Treponema sp. | reverse complement strand
ACCTGGAGTCTTTAGGAACTTCCTTTGTAACTATAGACATCCTCTATGGTTTATATAACACTTATTCGTAATAGGTACTGAGGTTTTGTACAAATTCCCGTCAAATTAGAGGTAATTTTTATAATTTTGATTGAACAATACAAAGTTTTCCTAGTATTATAATAATAAGGGAGGCGGTTTCAAAATTGAAGTTTTAAAACCGCACCTTTAATTTAACGCAAAAGCGAGCTTTTAGGCCGCTTTTGCAAAGCCGGTTTCAAATCCAGCCGGGGTTTGAAACCGGCTCAAGGGTTTTAGTAATAGAGAGTTTACAGAATATCCTATTTAAAGAAGATCACACTAAAAAGGATTGAAAGAAGGTCTTTGTTTGGTAGATAACCCTTGTAGTTTGATATGATTAGAGAAAGAGATGAAAAATTTGATGAGGGTTTTAATACATGTTGGACATCGGTCACATCCATCGTAAGGAATACGAGTCAGGCGCCGACCGATCCGAACCTATTGTTATTGCCGAAGCGCCCGGCAGGGTTCATTACCTAGGTGAGCATGGTGAGCCAAAGGCCGGATTATTTCTCTCTTCAGCAATTGATCGGTATATCCGTGTTGTGGTGAGTCCCCGGAAGGATAGTTCCCTTCGTTTTTATGCTGCTGACCTGGGGGAACGGAAACGAACCACCCTGGTCAACCTGAAGTATAAACGGGAAGATCGGTGGGCTAATTATATCAAGGTGGGGATCCATATATTTGCGAGCATGGGGTATCCTGTAAAGGGACTTAATTTTACCTTGAGCGGAAATATTCCTCAACATATTGGACTTGCTTCTTCATCGGCCATAGAGGTAGCCACGGCTGTGGCCCTCCGGGGATTTTTCAAGGTGGCTATCAGCGATGACGACCTGTTAGACCAGCTTATCCTTTCCAATGAGCTCTTTTTTGAGGAGCATACCAATCCCATTGATTATATCATTGCCCTAGCTGCCCAGCAGGATGAATTTCTCATCGTAGATGAAACTACCTTTGAGGTAAGCCGGATCAAATCGAGCATTTCCGCGTATAAGATCCTCATCATGGATTCCCGGGTACCCCGCATGGGGGTGGAAGATGAACTTAAAGAGCGCCAACATGATATAAAGAAGGGCCTTGAATTGCTCACTCAGAAAAAAGAAGGGGCTAGTTTACGGGATTTTGTTACCGCAGATCTGATTGAATCCATGGGAGATCTCCCCGAAGAAATCCGGCGGCGTAGCATGCATATCGTCCAGGAACTCAGACGGGTGTATGATGCTGAAGAGGCCCTTAATAAGATGGATTTCCCGGCCCTTTCCAAGGTTATACTCCATTCTCACGAGAGCCTCCGGGATTTGTATGAGGTGTCCTGTCCAGAGATTGATTGGCTGGTAAAACGGGCTCAGGAAATAGAGGGCGTCCTCGGTTCCCGGATGACTGGCCAGGGTTTTGGAGGTTGTACCTATACAATCATTAAAGAAGAGGCGATTGAAGAATACCGGCGGCGGCTTGAGGATTATGAACGGATCTTCGGGTTTCATCCGGTCCTATATGAAATCAAGCCTGCTGCAGGAACCCGGCTTGTACCAGCTTAATCTACCGGGAGTTTTATGAATATCCTCGTAACTAACGATGATGGCATCGCAGGAGAGGGATTACTTCGCTTGGTAGCGGCTTTACGTGCCCAGGGTCGGCACCGTATCTGGGTTGTAGCTCCGGATTCAAACCGTTCTGGGGTTTCCCACAGTCTATCGTTTTTATCAGCCTCCATTTGTTTGACCCCTCAGGGAGCGGATACCTGGGCCTGTTCAGGGACTCCTGCCGACTGCGTTATGATGGCCATAGTAGGGCTCCTCCCGGTTAAGCCTGACCTGGTGGTATCAGGTATCAATAAAGGGGCGAATATAGGGACCGATATCGTCTATTCCGGTACTGCTGCAGCGGCCCGACAAGGGAGTCTGTACGATCTTCCGGCCATAGCCTTTTCCCTAGCCGGGGAGGGTACTTTTTACTGGGAACCGGCGGTATCCTTTGTGGTGGAGCATCTTGAAGCATTGATCGCACCGTGGAGGGCAGATACCTTCATTAATGTAAACATCCCCAATACCCCTGGAGGCCCTGAAGGCATACTGACTACCTTTCCTTGCTTACGGATTTACCATGACGGGGTATCGGTCTTTGATGCTCCTGATGGCAAGAAATACTGCTTTATTAATGCCGGACCCGTATGGGCCGAACCGGAACAGGGTTCAGACTGGGATGCGGTTTCCCGAAACTACGTCTCCGTAAGCCCGGTATTCGTGCATCCGGTGGTAAGCCGGGATCTTTGTCCTGGCGCGCCGGAATATGCCGCTGTCGCACACCGGCCCCCAAAAAAATAACGGTAAAACCCCTCAGATTTCAGTGAAGAAATTTCCTATTTTGTTAGATAATTAAGAGAGGAGCCGATTTTAAAATTTGGTCTTCTCGCACCTCCGTATAAATACCGGTATGGTTAGATGTGCATAGCTTCTTAAGCAGTATTGCTTATCGTGATAAGTTTAGAACAAAGGGGATTATATGATGATGACGGACACGTTTACGGAAACATTACAGGAAGGGATTCGCCTCTTTCAGCTAAAGCGATGGGATATGGCATTGCGGATATTTCAGCAGTTACATAGCAATACAAATGAGAATACCGAAGTCGCCTATTATTTGGGGCTTTGTTATACAAAACTCGGGCGTTTCGATGATGCGCTTCTCTATCTGGAACAAGTGGTAAACGTAGAATCAAATATCATGAGGGTATATCAATGCCGTTTGACCTTGGCGTATATTTATGTAATTACTGAACGATCGAAAATGGCGGAATTTGAACTTAACCGTCTTTCAGAAATCGGCTTTGAATCGGTACAGCTCTATACGATCCTGGCCTATTCAGCTTGTTCCGAGAAGCAGTATCAAAAAGCAGTGGAGTTGTACGCCAAGGCCCTGCAATTAGATAATAGCAATACCACTGCTATGAATGGCCTGGGGTATATCTTGGTGGATACTGCTATGAACATACAGCAAGGACTGGAGTTCTGCAAGAAAGCAGTGGATCGTAATCCTGAGAATGCCGCCTATCTTGATTCTTTAGGATGGGCCTATTTTAAGAATGGGGATACTACAGAAGCGAGAAATTGGTTGCGCCGAGCCCTGGGTATAGCCTCCGTGGCATCCCAGCAAAAAGAGATACGGAAGCATATACAGATCGTGGCAGGAGAGACCTGATGCAGCCAGGGAAAATCATGCAAAGTACCCAGTGGTGGCGAATGCTTTGTTTTGGTTTCTTACTCGTTATTTCGTCTTTTGTGCTTGAGGCTCAGGAGAGTTTTGACGGTGCAGATCTGAATGCCCTCTATGCCCGGGAGGAATTTCGGCTGGGAGTCCAGGCATATAATCGTTTTGCCTTTAACGAGGCGATCCTCTCTTTTGAACAAGCCCTGTCGTTTCGTCCCGGGGAGCCACTCATCATGGATTGGCTGGGCCGAGCCTATTACCGGTCTGGTCTGGAAGAAACAGCCCTCCGGCAGTGGCGTTTAGCTGCCTCGGTATACAGCCCTGCCTCAGAGGATGCTTTGTTGCTCGGTAGTCGTATTGAAACGGTGCAGAACCGGCGTAGCCTCTTACCTATCCTGGAGGATGGTATCCGGTATGTAGCTGCAGGCCGGTATCCTGGCCGGTATGATTCCATAACTATTTTTAAACAGCCTACTGCGATTTTACCCCTAGAAGATGGGTCTGCCTGGGTGGTAGCTTACGGGAGTAATGAACTTGTCCGTATTGACGTAAACGGTATAGTCAGGCAGCGCCAACGGGGTCCCTTCAATGGCTTTGACCGGCCCTATGATCTGGTAAGAGGAAAGGATGGCCGGCTTTTCCTCTCAGAATACCGAGGGGGACGGGTGAGCGTACTTACCAGCGCTGGGGAGTGGCAGTCCTATATCGGAACCAAGGGACGGGGAAACGGGATGTTTGTGGGTCCCCAGAATTTGGCAATAGACGAAGAGGGCTATCTGTATGTGGTGGATTATGGTAATTGCCGGATTTCCAAGTTTGATCCTGATGGGGTTTTTATCCTCTCCTTGGGTACCAAAAGCCCGGGGTTTCCGGGTTTTCTTTCTCCTACTGGTATTGCAGTCCGGAATGGCAGGGTGTATATAGCGGACAGCGTAGCAAAACGGATCTATGTGTTTGACCGGAACGGAACGTACCTGGGTGTACTCATTCAGGAAGGGTTAACTGGTCCTGAGAGCCTCCGGTTCCTTCCTGATGGCCGGCTTTTGGTAGCGGATACTAATCGGATTCTCCTTATTAACCCTGATTCTGCAGTCATTCAGGAAATGGGTGTGGCAGGTAATTCCAGGATGCGTATCGTAGGAGCTGCCATGGACCAGAACGGTAATGTATTAGCCGCCAATTTTCAGGAAAACGAAGTCGCGGTGATGACCCGGTTTACTGATATGGCAGCGGGACTTTTTGTGCAGATAGACCGGGTGGTGGCGGATAACTTTCCCCAGGTTACTCTGGAAATTTCGGTTCAAGACCGGCTTCGGCGGCCCATTCTGGGGCTGGATGGCCGGAATTTTCTTCTGAGCGAAAAAGGCCATGCCGTGGCGGAACAGCAATTTGTGGGGGCGACCTATCAATCCGAAACGGCGAATATAGCTATCCTTATGGAACGATCCCAGCAGACCATAGGGCTTCAAGATGATTTAGCTGCTGCGGCCCGGGATATTACTAGGAGTCTTAAAGGTCAGGTGGTCTCCCTCATTTCTGCCAGTGAACAGCCCCTGAAGGAACGGACCGATGAGGCTCATTGGTCCCAGAGCGCCCGGGGAAATGGGGCGTCCTACACCCCGCGGTGGCGTTTTGACTTGGGATTGCGGCTTGCAGCTACGGATCTGCTTCCCGGTGAAAAGAAGCGGGCAGTGGTGTTTGTAGGAGCGGGAAGTTTGGGGGATCTTGCTTTTGAACAGTACACCCTTTCAGAGCTGGCTGCTTATCTTGCGAACAACGGTATTGTCTTTCATGGAATTATAGTCGGGGGAAATCCAGGGGATGAAGCCCTTCAGTATCTCTGTGATCAGACCGGCGGGCAGATCGTGTCCCTTTATCGGCCTGAAGGTATTGGACCTGTCATAGAAAGCATCGCCTCTCACCCTACAGGGTCATATATTCTCAGGTATCGGTCCCAGTTACCGACTGATTTCGGTAGAGCATACCTGCCCATAGAAGCGGAGGTGTACCTGTTAGACCGTTCAGGCCGGGATAGTACAGGATATTTTCCACCTCTTGAATAAACGTAAAGGGGATAGTATAATCGGTCTGGAATTGAGGGAACTTCGAATCTAGGTTAACAAGGATCAGTAGTATATTTAAGGGGGAACGTTCATGGTGGTATATCGCTGGGATAGTACGTTAGAAACCGGTCATGCGATAATAGATACGCAGCATAAACAGTTATTTGAGGCAATCAACACCCTGTTGGATACATGCCGGGTGGGAAAGGGAAGCGAAGAATTGACGAAAAATTTGGATTTTCTAAATACCTATACTATTAAACACTTTTTTGATGAAGAGAAAATCCAACAAAAATATAACTACCCCGATTATCCGAATCACAAACAGTATCACGAAACGTTTAAAAACAGGGTTAAGGATTTAACCCACCGGTTGATATGGTCAGGCCCTACGGAGGAATTGATCAATGAAGTCCATACCAGTATTGGAGATTGGCTTGTTAGTCATATTAAGATTCAAGATTTCAAGCTTGCGCACTATATTAAATCTAAGGATGTGGCTTCGAAGGTAAATTGAACATGCTTTCATCCTAACCTTGAAATTCAGAGTGATGAGCATGGCCAAATGACTCAAGGAAACCTGAAATTGACGTTGGAAAGCGAGAAACAACCGGGGCATCAGGTTATTTACAATCGCTTGTCTGACAGAGCCCAGATAACTGGCGATCCATGTGTGCTGATGGTAAGTGCGGTCATAAAGAAGGGTATATTACCCGCAAACGGAACTCTTGTTAATGACATTTCTGTAGTGTTTCTTGTAGGTCTTGCCCTAATCCATAAAGAAATGAAGCTGTTTCAAAATGCCAGACTTTGAAACCAGTTCAAATAGGTATTTTTAACTGAAGCTTCAACATATCAAAGTTAAATGTACCCTTATTCTTTCTTTATAGTATAAGGGTTACGCATTCTTATATCTTCTCCAAATTTTTTAAATTTATCTCTAAAAGAGGTATTGGTATATTGACAAAAAAAATCTTCTGGAACATAATAAAATCATCTTAAGCTTCCTTGAAGCGGCCGTTGTATAACGGTATTACCCGAGCTTCCCAAGCTCGTGACGCGGGTTCGACTCCCGTCGGCCGCTTTAAGGAATTTCCTTATGTAATAAGGAATTAGCCTGTTGTGTTTTTTCCTGTTTCCTCATTCTTTTCTGTAATCGTACATTAACGATCTGAATTATAGGAGAATCACATGGCTAAACTACCCAAGCCGTTTATCATCGATAAGCGAAAAGACAGCAATACCTATCAATTAACCATATCGATGAGTTC
>JAITAI010000042.1 GCA_031284195.1 Treponema sp. | reverse complement strand
GCAGTGCGGGTCTTGAAAGAGCAGTCAAGGGCGGCTTTTTCTGTGGGAGAATGTGGCGTTGAAATCATACAAAGTCACCGGCCTTCTTGAAAAAAGTTTGCAAAGAAATGAAAAAGTGTTCAGTTATACATGAGGGGATAATTGCGAAAATGTATATGCTTTGGATATAAGCGTATGCTCCTAACACGCCCTAGGGTTCTTTGGAAATACCAGAGTATGCTATAAAACGTCTATCGAGTGCGATAAAACTTCGGGAGCTTTAATTATAAGTTCCTGTTCCGGCATGTAATTTTTTTGATCCGCCTATCTTGAGGTGATTTTGCCTTTAGTTGTCTCCTGTCCGCTGAATAATCTATGATAGAGAGAAAATGTTTAAGCGCAAAAGCCTTAATCCCCTTGCAGCAGGGCATGGAGGGACTCATCGGTTTCAAAACTCCCCAGGCTTCGAAGCATCGCAAGGCTCCGCAAAAAACCGTACTGGGCCTTAATAAGCTGATTCTGGTTCGCGCTGAGGAGACTTGTTGCATCGGAAAGGGCTTGCAAGGAACTTTGGGAAAGGCGGTACAGTTCCATGACGTATTCCACCTGTTTCTGGGCATATTCGAGGGCTTTACGGGAAGACCGGACCGAACCTGCCTGAGCCGCTGCATCAAGCAAGGCCGCTTGCAGGTCTATTTCTAAGGTAGTTGCGGCGTTCCGGTAATCCAGAACCGCACTTTCCTGGGCTAGTTTCTGTTGGGCCACCTTATTCCTGATTACCCAGAAATCCAAAGGGATGCTGCCATTTAAAGAAAACCTCCCTCCTGCAAGTTCAAGCCCGCTGGGGACCGTATAATTGAGGCCGGTGGACATGGAAGCGCTCAAGGTGGGCAGGTAGTCCTTTTTAGCCAAGGCAAGGGATTCCCCGGCCTGTTGGGAGAGGAGACCCGCCTTGGTGAGCGATGGGTTATGGGCCGCGGCTTCGTTCCATAAGGCCCGGTATATCCTTTCAAAGGCTTCTGGAGATAGGTTCCCCAGCCGCTGCAGCAGTTCCTCATACGCGGCAAAATTAACCCCTTCCAGGGCGGGGATATCCTTGAGACCGGTCAGGTTCCGCAGCTTGAGGGTACTCAGGGCCAGCGCGCCCCGGGCCTGATTGCGACTCGTTTCTTTGGCTTCTTTTTCTGCCAGGGCTTGCAGGTATTCCCCTGAACGGATCATCCCATTTTCAAACCGAAGTTCCGCCAGGGAAAGACTCAAAACTGCGGTTTCCAGGGCAGCGTCCGCAGCGTTATAGGCAGCAGCAGCTTCCAGGACCCCGTAATACGCTGTGTCCACTGTGTCCAAAACCGCAAAATACTCGGCTAGGGCTTCCTTGCGGGTGATTTCCCTCGTGATGGCATTGATGGCTTTCAGAACCGGGTATTTCCCCCCATCATAGAGTTTCTGGGATATACCGAAATTGACCCCGGCGCTGAAGTATTCCTCGATCCGCGGTATCTGGATGCCCTCTTGATTCCACAGGGTAATCGACGCAGAAGCCCCCAGGGATAGGGAGGGCAGCAGGGTGTAGGTCTGGGCCTTTTCATCCAGGGCCTTGCTTTGCAGGGTCAGGTTAAACTGGGCAAGGCTTCGGGAATTGGCCAGCCCTAAACTGCGGGCTGCCTCCAAACTGAGAGTTTCCTCGGCAAAAGCCCCCAAGACCTGCATCATGGCTAGAATCAAAGCCCCCTTCCTCATACTCCGCTCCTTTTTATCCTACTGCACTCCTCAAGAAGCGCTTCCTGCAGGTTTTTTATTCCTATACTCCCCTTGCAGGAGTTCATTCGTATCGTAAGGCCTCAATCGGATACAGTCCTGAGGCTTTCTGAGCAGGATAATATCCAAAAACAACCCCCTCAAGCGCGGCAACAAGAGCCGCAGCCGCCACCACTAAGGGATTAATCACCGTGGGAATCTGCAAGGCCCTGAGAATACTGGAGACCAGAACCGCGAGACTGATGCCCATAAGCCCCCCCAGAAGGCTTAACATGATGGATTCCAAGAGAAACTGTACGAGGATGTCCTGTTTCCGGGCGCCTACGGCCATGCGGATCCCGATTTCCCGGGTACGCTCAGTAACCGATACGAGCATGATGTTCATGATCCCAATACCGCCGACCACTAGGGATACCCCGGCAATGGCTGCCAAAAGGGTGGTGAGGCTTCGGGAGGTTTCCGAAGCCATGTCAATCATGTCCGCTTGATTGATGATCTCAAAATCCGCTCTATCGGTCCCAGATAGGCGGTGCAGTTCCCGGAGGATGAGATCCGCTTCCTTTTGAGCCGCCTCCATGTACTCCTGGCTGAACACCTTCATGACGATCATGGAGATATTCCGGGTATTGCTCAAGCGGGTCAAAACCGTATCCAGAGGCGCCATGATCACATCATCTTGATCGTTTCCATTACCCCCGGCTCCCTTCTTTTCCAGGACCCCAATAACGGTAAACTGATTGGACCCAATCCGGATCCGTTGACCCAGGGCTTCCAGGGCGCTGCCACAGAGATTCGTTGCGGTAGTAAGCCCTAAAACTGCTACCCGGTTCCGGGCCCGGAGATCCTCTGCATCAAAACAGATGCCCTCCATAAGGTTCCAGTTCCGTATGGTAAGGTAATCCGGTTCCACTCCCATAACCGTAACAGACCAGCTTCCCCTTCCCCCGGAAACCGTGAAGCTCCGCTGGCTTATCCCGGAAAAAGCCTGGGTATAACTAGCTTCAGCTTTGAGTTTTGCTGCATCTGTTTGGGTGAGCCGGTTGGGCCGGGAGAAACCGATGGCCTCCTGACCTGGACGCATAAGGAGCCGCCGGGGCATGATCTGGATGAGATTGGTCCCCATAGCGGTGATCCGTTCCTCAATTTCCTTTTGCGCCCCTGTTCCTATGGCCACCATGGTAATAACCGAGCCCACGCCGATGATAATCCCCAGGGCAGTGAGGAAGCTCCGCAGCCGGTTACGGAAGATATTCCTGAAACACAAGGCCAAAAGCAAGTCCAAGGAATTCATGAAGTCCCTCCTCGGTCCCTGATTTCCCCATCGAGGGCGTGGTTCTGTTTCCAGCGGGCCAGGTCTTCTAGGGCGTTTCCCTGTTTCGCTACAGCATAGTCCGCGAGCAGCTTCCCGTCCCGCAGGGTGATGACCCGCTTGGTGTAGGCTGCCAACTCAGGTTCATGGGTGACCATGATGATGGTCTTTCCCCGTTCATTGAGGGCTTGGAAGAGCCCCATAATCTCCAAGGTCATCCCTGTATCCAGGTTTCCCGTAGGCTCATCGGCGAGGATGAACGCAGGATCGTTCACTAACGCCCGGGCAAGGGCGACTCGCTGTTGCTGTCCCCCGGATAACTGGGCAGGGAAGTGGTCCATCCTATCTTCAAGCCCCACCTCCCTAAGACAAGCTGCGGCCCGTTCCTTCCAGTTCCGCTGTAGGATGTTCCGGTTATACCACAGGGGAAGCTCCACATTTTCCAAGGCCGTGGTTCGGGCAAGCAAGTTGAACGCCTGAAATACGAAACCTATCTTCCGGTTTCTGATACGGGCAAAGGCATCGGCAGTAGAACCGGAAGTTTCAATTCCCTCAAGCCGATAGGTACCGTGACTTGGCTTATCCAGACAGCCGAGGATATGCATCAAGGTAGACTTCCCTGACCCTGAAGGTCCCATGACCGAGACGAACTCCCCTGCCTCCACGGAAATATCGATCCCTGCCAAGGCCCGGACCACAATAGGAGCAGTTCCCGGACCGGTCATGGTATAAGCCCGTTGTATCCCCCGCAGTTCAATGACCCTCATGGAATTACCCTACCCGTTCCCGGAGGATGATCCGCATGCCTTCAAGTTCCTCATCCTTAAGTCCCTTGAACCCATGAACCTCAGTAAAAAAACCGTCGCTGAGGCCGGTCTGTACAAGGATGAGATCTAGTTTGCCCTGATCATTGATGAACCACAACGCCTGGGGGCGTCTGGAAGCCTCTCCTGAAGGGGGCTTTCTTGGGGTATTCGGATCGGGCTGCTGTGGAATCTGGACTCTGCCCTGTCTGTTTCCAGGCCCCAGGCCAGGACCGGACATACCCAACCCTGGAAGGCCTCCGCTGCTCCGAGCCTGACCTGCTCCAAGGACGCTGGTTTGGACTTCGATCCGGGCTGCCCTTGCGGCGTTCTGTTCTGTTTCGCTCATATCCTTGAGCCCTGTATTGAAGATGCGCTCTGCGATGGCTTCTGCGCTCCACCCGCGAGGCTGGTACCGGAGCGCGGCGTTCGGTACCAAGAGGATGTTATCCCGCCGTTCCTCGATGAATTCCACTGCACAGGTCATGCCGGGCAGCAGGGCTCTATCCCGGTTATCCACCTGGATGATCACCGTATAGGCCACCACATTGTCCGTCACCGTAGGCATGAGCCGTTTACTAGCCACCATACCGGAAAAGGTTCTTCCCGGTAAGGCTTCCAGGGTAAACCGCACTTCCTGACCTGGGTAAATAGAAGCGATCTCCAACTCTCCCACCCCGGTTTCGATCCGCATCTCCTCAAGGTTTTCCGCCAAGGTGAAGATCTTCGCGGCATTGCTGCTGGAACTCTCGGCCACGGTTTCCCCTTCGTTGATGTTTCGCTCCAACACAATGCCGTTGATGGGAGAGGTGATGAAAGCGTATTGGTTTATCTCGGTTTCAATGACCAGGAGGCTTGCTTCTGCAGCGGCCAGTTCCGCTGCATGAATATCCAGGGTTGTCTTCCCGGTTTTCAATTCGTACTCAGCGATGAGGTGCTTCTCCGCCAACTTCTGTTGATTCTGATAGGTGAGGAGTTGGAGCTCGTAGTTGGCCCGGGCTTTAATCACCGAAGCGCGCTGTTGTTCCCGCTGGAGTTTAAGCATATCCGTGTTGAGTTCCGCCAAGACCTGACCTTTACGGATGACCTCGTTATAATCCACATAGACCCGTTCAACCTTGCCGCTCATCCGGGGGAGCACTTCCACTGTAGCCACTGGTTTGAGGGAACCACTGGAGGAGACGGTCTTTTCCAAAGTCCCTTGCGCGAGGGTGGTAAACTCGTAAGTTTCGGCCCTACCCTGGGCCGTCCCGCTCCCCTTTGCGGGGGTACAGCCCTTTTGGACCAGGAGGTTCATCAGCATAAGCCCAAGAAGCAGCCCATTGGTTCGTTTCATCAGGGTATCCTTTGCAAAATCCGTGCCATTTTGTTCCTCTACTTCCCATGTGGTTTTGGAGTAAGGGGGGCCTTCTATTACCTGAGGCTGCCTACAATTATCCTTTCCCATAATGCAAACTCCGCCACATACAGGCCCTTACCCCTGGGGTCTTATGAGGATTTTTTTCCCAGCCTGAAGTACTTTTATACGGGTACTTTTTACCCAGATTACGTCCTAACGTTAGGCGGCCGCTATTCTTTAATTTTGTGCGGTATAAAGAATTACCATAATTAAGGGGCTTAAAATAGGCAACTTAATTCACGGGAAGTGAGACAAAGAGCAGAACGTCCGGGAATTACGCTCGTGTATCCGAATAATTCGTGAACATGAGCGTTCCTTTGCGGCCCCTTAGTATTCCATTGAACTCACGTTAATGAGGTTATCTAGAGACAGATATAACTGGTTACCACATAGGGAGTTACCTGAATAGATAACCTGATTTAAGCGAAGTTAGGGATTAAAAAATCTTTGGGCCAAACTCCACAAGCCCCGGTGTTGTTCTTTGGCGGTCTGTTCTAGGCCGGCGAATTCCTCCATAAATTGAAAGCGAAAGTACGGGTATGCATAGGCATAGCCTTCCTGGATTAAGCGGGCATTGAAGCAGGTCCCATCCTCGGTATAGACGTATGCCAGCAGCCGGTCATATCGATCCCGGAGATCCCAGTCAAAGGCGAGGTATACCCGCTTACCTTGGAGCTGTTCTTTAGTAAAAGCGCTGGCCTCTGGACCAAAGTCCTGAACCGGTTTATCGGGATGGACCGTTTCTGGCGTATCCACCCCGATCATACGGATAGTTTCCTTGGTTTTCAGGTCCGGAGGCGGATTCGAAATCTGTACCCCTAGGGTATCTCCATCTATGGAATACACCACTTCTGCAGGAAGCATCCGAGCCATATCTCCCTGGCAGCTCTTTGCGAGGGCTTCTATATCCACCCGGTATAACCTTATAGCCGGTGGCTCTGGGGGACTTACCGTCGATCCCGGAGCACAGCCCATTACGAGGAAGCTGATTATGGTGATTAACCAAACCTTGATTTTCATGATCCCTCCTAAGGGGGCAAAAGTCCCCTGTTTTGACTCAAGCAGTCAGTGTAGTGTAGATATAGAAAAGAGTATGCCAGAAAGGGAGTAAGAAAAAAAGCTCCTAGTCAGGAATCCCTAGAAAACTTCCGGGGGTTTGAAGGGCCTTTCGGCCCCATACAAAACCAGCCGCAGCCTGCAAAGGTCCGGCTCCTTCCACGAATGGCCTTTGTGGGGGGGACTAGGGATTCCTTTCTCGTTTTACTGGAAAAGAGTAGTTGGCTTAATCTCATCATGGGGCAATGCAGCGGGTTGGCTCCATAGAAAAAATAGAAAAAATAGAAAATTGATAGACTGAATAAAAAATCCCCGCCGCAGCGTGCGCAAGCAAGCTTACGGCAAGGTATTGAAGATTTCTCCTTGAAATTGTACCGTATGCGGGGGAACAAATCCCCTGCACCCCCAGGTCTACGCCCCAAGGGGCGGGGTATTAAACCCCACGGTAAGAGCGCGGTCGCGCTTCAAGTGAGGGTGTAGATTGAAACAATAACCAAAAGCCAGTACACTAAGGGAGTTTCAAAGGCTGCCTTTTGAAATGTTCCCAATGCCAAGATACCAATAAACAAATAAGGAGTGAATCATGAGAAAAGGAATAAGTAGCTTATTGCTGCTGTGGATCGGTATGGCAGTGTATAGCCAGAGTACGGGGTTTCCGGATTTTTCCTTTACTATGCCGGATATGGAGAAAGCTATGGTACTGTCGGATATGGCCTTAATGAAGCTGGATAAACTCATCCCCATGCGCTTCGGCAACGCCCTGGATGGGAAGCCTATACCAGGGGCCACTGTGGAAATTCCCGGGATCGGCAGCTTTGTTACGGATAGCCGGGGGATCATCTCCTTCCCGGAACAGGGAGACGGCAGTTTCACCCTGGTCTTTACCAAACCGGGGTTTATCCCCACTGCCATCCCCTTTAAGATTCAGCTTTCCACGGTGATTAACAACTGGTACTCCATTTCCCCGGAATTGCCGGGAGATTTCCGGTTTGTCCTGGATTGGGGGGAGCGGCCCGCGGACTTGGACCTCCACTGGGAGAAACAGGGAGGCTACCATATTTCATACCGGAACATGCGGAGCCCTGCGGACGGGAGCGCGAAACTGGATCGGGATGATACCAGCGGCTATGGCCCTGAAACCATCACCGTGGCCCGGGCTGAAGGGAACGGGGTGTACCACCTCTACGTGATCGACTATACCAATGGGGGGAACAGCGGTTCCTCTGCTTTGTCCCGTTCCGGGGCCACGATTCGGGTGTACAGCCACAACCGGCTTTTAGAAACCTTTACCGCCCCTGCTTCTGGGAACGGGTACCGGTGGAATGTGTGCGATGTGGTGCAGAACCGGATCGTGCCGGTGGGTACGATTGGCCGTTAGGCAGGAGGAGGGGGCTTTTCATGCGGAAGGTTTTCGCTTTGGCCCTTGCGGGGCTGTTGGCAAGCGCTGCGGCATCTGCTAAGGATATGCTGGCGGTCCTGCCCTTTACCGGCGGAACCGAAGAGGACGGGGAAACTATAGCGGAGCTCTTTTCCTTTGAAAAGGAACTCACGCCCTCTTTACGCCGGTGCCCCGGACCAGCATAAATCTGGCGATACAGGCGGAAGAGCGGTTTCAGATGTCCGGCATGACCAATCCGGACACCATAGCCGCCCTGGGAAGACAGTTGGGCGCTCAGTATGTGGTTGCAGGAAGCATCACTGCCCTGGGCAGCCAGAACCTGCTCATCATCGCCATCCTCAAGATAGACGAGCTTCGGCAGGTGGCCGGAGATATACAAACCTACCGCAGCATAAGCGAGATTCGGGGCAAGCTGCCGGGTATGGCGAAAACCATAGCCGATGCAAGCCGGCAGGAGGTGTCAAAACTGCCTCAGCTTGCGGTCCCTCCAGTGCAGTTGGCAGGGAGCGCAGACAAAAACGATGCAGACACCTTGGCCCAGTTGTTGGCCGTGCATCTGGTGAGGACCGGGAAGTATCGGGTATACCCCCGGACCAAAAGCCTGGAACAGGTGCTGATCGAATACGACAACCAGTTCAGCGGAGCTGTGGCAGATGAGTACATGCCTAAGATAGGCCAAGGGGATAACCCCCGGATGGTTTTGTCGGTAACTGCCCGGAAACTGGGGAATGACACCATGTTCAACGCCGCAGTGATCAACATGGATACGGGCGGCCAAGAGGCCGGGGATACCGTGGACTATAGGAGCCTTGAAGACGGCCGCGGACTATGGAACTCTTGGCCCTTAAACTGACGGGGCAGCAAAAGGCCGCGCAGAAGCTGGAGAAGGGCCTGAAAAAAGACATCGCCGCAGCGGAAAAGAAGCCGGAAGCGGCCCAGAAGCAGGCCGAGGCAGAGGCAGAAGCCGCACGGGAGAAGCAGGAAGCTGAGGCAGAATCAGCCCGGAAGAAGGCAGAAGCGGAACGAAAGGCCGCTGAGAGAAAGGCCGAACTTGCAAAAAAAGCGCCCTTTGCCAAAAGAAA
>JAITAI010000039.1 GCA_031284195.1 Treponema sp. | reverse complement strand
GGGGACGGATCCTTCCTAAACCCCGGTTGCATGACCGGGCGGTTACCGGCTACTATGCCCTATGGCTACATACCCCTTTGATATCATAGAACCAAAATGGCAGCGTTACTGGGAAACCCATAAGACTTTCCAGGCGCTTGAAGACCCGGCCATCCCGCAAGAGAAGCGGCGCTATGTGCTGGATATGTTTCCCTATCCCTCGGCCCAGGGTTTGCATGTAGGACATCCCGAAGGGTATACGGCAACGGATATTTACTGCCGTTACCTGCGGATGCAAGGTTACAACGTGTTACACCCTATGGGATTCGACGCCTTTGGCCTCCCTGCGGAAAACTATGCTATCAAGACCGGTACCCACCCGGCACGTACCACTGCGGCGAATATCGAAAAGTTCCGTTCCCAGATAAAGACCCTGGGCTTTTCTTATGACTGGGATCGGGAAGTGGACACTTCCAGCCCTGAATACTACCACTGGACTCAGTGGATTTTCCTGAAGCTCTTGGAGCAGGGCTTAGCCTATGAAGCGGAGAGTCCTATCAACTGGTGCCCTTCCTGCAAGACCGGGCTGGCCAACGAGGAAGTGAAGGAGGGACGCTGCGAACGCTGCGGTACCAAGGTAAGCCGAAAGCGGATCCGCCAGTGGATCCTCAGGATCACCGCGTATGCACAGCGGCTTTTGGAAGATCTGGAGGGTCTGGATTGGCCTGAGCCGGTGAAGCTCATGCAGCGGAATTGGATAGGCAGGAGTGAGGGGGCCAATGTGTTTTTTACCATCAAAGGCCATCAGGATATACTCGAAATCTACACCACCCGGCCTGATACCCTTTTCGGCGTAACCTACATGGTAGTGGCCCCGGAGCACCCTTTAGTGGACAGGATAACGACTGGAGAACAGCGGGAGGCGGTACAGGCCTACCTGGAAGAAGCGGCCAAGAAAAGCGACCTAGAGCGAACCGACCTGGCCAAGGTCAAGACCGGGGTTTTTTCCGGGGCCTTTGCGGTGAACCCGGTGAACGGGGCCAAGATCCCCATCTGGATAGCCGACTACGTACTCATCTCCTATGGTACCGGGGCCATCATGGCGGTTCCTGCCCACGACCAACGGGACTGGGAGTTTGCCACAACCTTTAAGCTGCCTATTATCCAGGTGGTATCCCCATCCCCTCTGAAAAAGCTGATGGAGGATCCCCAGGATGCTTCTCCTGAAAAGGACGAAGCGGTTTCCGCATGTACCACTGCAGAGGGCTGGGCTGTCAATTCCGGTCAATTTAACGGACTTCCCACTGCTGAGGCAATACCGCGTATTACCGCCTGGCTTGAGGACCAGGGTTTGGGGAAAAAGGCGGTCAACTATAAGCTCCGGGACTGGATCTTCAGCCGTCAGCGCTACTGGGGGGAACCTATCCCGGTGGTCCACTGTGCGCACTGTCACGCAGAGCATGGTTCTGGAATTGTTCCCCTCCCTGAATCCGCCCTTCCTCTGCGGCTCCCGGAAATTCAGTCCTACACCCCCACAGGGACCGGTGAATCCCCCCTGGCTCTGATCGCCGACTGGGTACATACCACCTGTCCTCGATGCGGCGGTCCAGCCACACGGGAAACCAATACCATGCCTCAGTGGGCCGGGTCCTGCTGGTATTACCTGCGTTACCTGGATCCCCATAACCAAACAGCCTTTGCAGATCGGGACAAGATCGATTATTGGGCCCCGGTGGACCTCTACGTGGGAGGGACAGAACACGCGGTCCTCCACCTGCTCTACAGCCGCTTTTGGCACAAGGTCCTCTATGATCTGGGCCTGGTGAACACCAAGGAACCTTTTCAGCGCCTAGTGAACCAGGGGATGATCCTGGGCGAGGATAACCAGAAGATGTCCAAGAGCCGGGGGAACGTAATAAACCCTGACGACATCGTACGGAATTACGGCGCAGACGTCATGCGGGTCTACGAGATGTTCATGGGGCCTTTAGAGGTGAGTAAACCCTGGATCACCGCAGGGCTGGTGGGAGTTTCCCGGTTTTTAGAGCGCCTCTGGGCCATAGGCGAAAAGCCCCTGAGTGAAGCCCCAGGGAGTCCAGACTTGAACCGGCTCCTCCACAAGACCATCAAGAAAGTGAGCGAGGATACAGCGTCTCTTAATTTCAATACCGCTATCAGTGCCATGATGGTGTACTCTGCTGAGCTGGCGAAACTGCGGGAAATACCCCGGAGCCTCTGGTCCCCCTTGGTACAGATGGTGAGCCCTTACGCGCCGCACCTGGGAGAGGAACTGTGGGAGAAACTCGGGGCTTCTGAATCGGTGTCCAAGTCCAGTTGGCCCATCTACGACGAAGCCCTCACGGTGGATCAGGAACTTACCATAGTAGTGCAGGTGAACGGTAAGGTCCGGGATAAGTTCACCACCGCAGCAGGTACGCCTAAGGAGGAGCTTGAAAACCAGGCGCAGGCCCTCCCGGGGATCCGCAAATGGACTGAGGGGCGCCAGGTGGTCAAGGTTATTACGGTCTTGGATAAACTGGTGAACCTGGTCATTGCATGAAGGACCTTTGGGAGGCATGGGGGTCTGGGCCTTCCATTCCTCCCAAAATGCGCAGGGGTAAGTATCGAACCCGCAGGAGGCCGTCTCCTCACTTGCGGCAATAACCGCCCTTCTATATAGTTATTAAAAAAAATTAGAAAAAATTGGTTCAAACCGTGAGGTTTTGAAACAGCTCTGTAAGCAGAGGCGATCATAAAAAGGGATTACAGGAACCTATGGAATGGAAAAAAGAGGCCCGGAAGACCCGGCTTAGGGGCTCCAGGAACAACAAGGAGGGAAGGCAGAGCCGGTATGGGGGCATCGCCCAAAAAACAGAACCTTGTAAGGCAGCGGGTTACCTCTATTTTCCCACCTGGAAGAAAATGAACCCTGAATTATCGGAAGGGATGCAGGTATTTTGGCTGAGTTACAGGGCCTTGTACGGAACCCTGGAGGAAGGGTTTGTTTTCTGTAACCTGAAACCCTATATCTTTGAAAGGTTTCTGCGGATCCTGCCGAAGGATCCCTACGGATGGCTTTTGTGCGTTATAATATGATTAGTGGTAAGGGGCTTAGCGCCGAAAGTACGGTTTCTCAGCGTATGGCCGAAGGGATCGGTGATCCTCTTCGTATATTGCAGCAGAGGTATGTAGACGACGATGGAAAAGTTATTTAAGCATCCGTGGCTGATTGTGGGGCTTATCGCAGGTATCAGCCTTTTTTTTGCCTTCCAGCTTCCCCGGGCGGAACTGGACAACAACAACCTCCGGTTTGTACCCCAAGACGATGAAGCCCGCTTGGTATCAGCTTATATTGATGATACCTTCGGAAGTTCCCTGTTTATCTTGGTGGGACTTGAACGGAAATACGGAACCGTGTTTGACCGGGACTTCCTCATGCGGATCCGGGACTATGTGGACCGAATCCGGGAAATCGAAATTGTAGGTAAGGTGAACTCGATCATAAACACTGATTACATCACCGGCGACGGGGATGCCTTGGTGGTAGAACCCCTGGTAGGAGAGGATTTTTCCGGTACCCTGGAGGAAATCACCGAATTGAAGCGCCGGGTCCTTTCCTGGGACCTCTACCGGCAGGCCTTGATCTCTGATGACTTTAGCGCTACCCAGATCATGATACCGCTTGAAATTACCGCAGAAAACGCAGGACACCCCGATGTGGTGGCCAGCTTCCTGGAGATCCGAGACATAGCCCGGGACATGTTCCATGACCTTGCAGTGGTGTATGTTACCGGGATGCCGGTGCTCAGCGCTACCATCAACGAAGCGGTCCGGCAGGATCTCCTGCTTTTGGTTCCGGTGGTGATTGGGGTGGTCCTGGTAATTGTCTTTCTGCCGCTCCGGCGGATCAGTTTCGTGATTTTATCTTTGCTGGCGGTCTTAATAGCCGTCATCTGGTCCATTGGGGCCATGCCCTTGGTGGGTATAAAACTTTCGGTAATCTCCACGGTGCTTCCGGTCATCCTCATTGCGGTGGGGAGTTCCTATGGGCTGCATTTGATTATCCACTATCTTGAAGCAGCGGACCAGGATTTCAGTACCATGAGCCGGGAAGCTCACCGGGAACTGGTGCTTAACCTGGTACGGACCATCCGTAAGCCCCTCTTCCTGGCAGCCCTGACCACCATGGTTAGTTTTTTTGCCTTTTGTTTTACCCAAGTCCTGCCCATCCGGGAATTCGGGTATTTCTCCGGTTTTGGGGTAGCTGTGGCGTTCCTCATTACCCTCACCCTCATCCCCGCGATTTTGATCATCCGAGGACCCCGGGCGCTGAGGAAGCTCAAATTCAAAAGCCAAGGAATAGCCCAGGAAAGCCGGATACATCAGCATATCGCCGCTTTTTTTTCAGCTACGGCAAAGAAAACCTATCTGGTTCTGGGGGTGACGGGAGCGCTGCTTCTGGTGTCTCTATACGGCGCCTCCCAACTCATCATCGACAATGTGTTCTTGGAATATTTTAAGCCTGATACGGATATCAATACCTCAGATAACTTTATTCGTAAGTACTTCGGCGGTTCCAAGGTGATAAGCGTGGTGGTTCAGGGGGAAAGCCCTGAAATCCTCCTCCACCCTGATATCTTGGGGGCCATAGATGATCTCAATACCTACCTGGTAACCAAGGTTCCTGAAACCGGTAAGGTCATGGGATTTACCGATTTGGTTAAACGGATCAACCAGGTGTTTAACGTCGATGAGTCTCCGCTGGGCCTCAAGCCCCAATCCACGGTTTCAAGTACCGGGGATTTTGGCTTTGGGTTTAACGATGCTGCTGAGCCGGACTTTGGGTTCAGCGCTTTTTCTGATGAAGATGACCTGCCTGAGCCTGCTTGGGTTGGGGCCCCTGAAGTGCAGGAACCCCCGGCCACCCTCAAGGAATTGGCCGGCCTCCTGGAAAGGGCCTTGAGTGCGGACCAGACCATGGATGCCTCCCGGTTGGTCTGGGAAGTGAAAAAACAGGTGAACTATGAAGGGGCAGCGTATTATGAAATTCCCCGGGATCCCCTGCGGTACGGGAAAACCCGGCCCGAGGAACTCCAACAGTTGGTTTCCAACTATTTGGTATTGCTTTCAGGGAACATTGAATCCTATGCCAATGATCCCCTGGAACCCACGGCCATAAAGACCACGATTCAGCTTCGTACTATCGGCCAGGATGATACGGATAAGGTGGTGAAGGTGATTAACGATTACGTGGAGGCTCATTTCCCTGATACGGTACAGGTGGTGGTAGGAGGCGCTGCTTTGGTGGAAGGCTCCCTGAACAACCTGGTGGTTCAGTCCTTGTGGACCTCCATGATCATCGCCGTGGTGTTTTTATTTGCCATTATGGCTGTCTGCAACCATTCGATAGTGGCGGGTCTCCTCAGTATTACCCCCCTTTCACTGCTGATCCTCATTAACTTCGCAATCATGGGCCTCACCGGAATTAAACTCAATATTGGAACCGCTATGATTTCCAGTCTGTCTATGGGTATTGGGATCGATTACACGGTTCATTTTCTGGAAGCCTATAAGCGGGAATATCGGGCTGCAGGGGGCAAAGGGGATTTCTTGCAAAAGGCCTATAGGACCTCTGGGATGGCAATTATCGTGGACGCAGCAGCCACAGGGCTGGGTTTCGGGGTGTTGCTTTTATCCCAATTCAATATGCTGGCGGAGCTTGGTTTGTTGATTGCTTTAGCCATGATTATGAGCGCCTTGGTAGGACTCATCATCGTCCCCGCGCTGGTGCTGTGGATCAAGCCTCGGTTTGTTTGGGAGGAACGCCCTTTCTTTGGCTCCGGTCCTTTCCATGGCCCAAATAAGCCGGAAACTGCTGCTCCATCGGATCTTAAGGGTACGGCCACCCCGGTTCCCGAATCCCGGGGAAAGGACGTTGTGGAAGATAAAAAAGGCCACCTGGAGTAAACCCCCAGCATAAGGCTACCTCACACTCAGACTGGAATACATCTCACACCCAGACTGGAATGTACTTTACACTCAGGCTGGAATATACCTCACCCTCAGGCCAGGGTAAGCGCATAGAATTTGACAATTCTTTAGCGTATAAGGAATTAGCAAACGAAGTCTGTTTTTTACCGCTATACTTAAATCGTTATTCTATAAGGAAATACGAATTTCTATGTGTTTATCCTGCACTCAGACTGGAATGCACTTCACACCTAGGCTGGAATATACCTCACACTCAAACTGGAATATACCTCACCCTAATGAGCAATCAGCCCGGATCCCATTAAAGGCTCATTAAGGGCAAACCGGGAATGGGGTGGAAGCCCACGTATTTTCCCATAATACGGTGAGAATAAGCTCTGGTCAGTACAAAGTAGTTTAAAAGTCATATACTAAAAAAGGAGGTATTACATGAAAAAAATCGTTTTTTTACTAGGAGGGCTTGCGCTTTCCGCAGCATTGGCCGGGGCTCAGGATGCCGCATCTTTAGTGCGGGATTCCCGGAACCGTATCAAGGCGGATACGATTTCCACCCGATCCCGGATGGTCCTGACCGCCAAGGATGGTTCTACCAGTGAACGCCAGATCGATCAGTATTCCAAGGACGGCCCCAAGGGGAACCGTACGCTTATCCAGTTCCAGCGCCCTGCGGGGGTGGCCGGTACCCGGTTCCTTACCATGGAGAACCCCGGAAGCGCAGATGACCGCTGGATCTTCCTCCCTTCTTTGGGGAAAGTTCGCCGGATCGCCGCATCTGAAGGCTCAGGCAGTTTCATGGGTACAGATTTGTCTTACGATGATATTTCTTCTGCGGACCGGGATGTGAGCCTGGATACGCATACCCTGTTGCGGGAAGAAGTCCTCAAGGGGAACCCCTGCTCTGTGATTGAATCAGTACCCCAGGACCGGTCTTATCAGTATTCCCGGATGGTACAATGGATAGACCAGCGTACTAAGGTGAACCACCAAATTGAACTCTATGACCGGCGGGGAACCTTGGTGAAGGTCCTGGAAACCCTGGAACTCAAAGAGGTACAGGGCAGGCTCAGTCCCATGGTAACGAAGATGAGTACCCTTGCGGCAGGGACTTCCACTACCATCTATGTGGATATTCTCAAGTACGACGATCCCATTCCTGAAGGGGTCTTCACCACGAAATTCCTTGAAACCGGGAGGCCTTAGAAAATGAACCGGTTTAGGGCAAACATGGTCCGCTTCATTGTAGCAGGCTTATGGCTGTTCATCCCCCTGTGGTTCTTGGCGGCCCAGGAGGATGGGGATTTTGGGTTCGGCTTTGAGGATGAGCCGGACAGTGCTAGGACTGCTTCGGGGCCCCGGGTGCAGGTTTCGGGGGAAGTGGCGGCCCAGATTTTGGGGTTTGGGGACGATTTTTCTTCGGAGGAGCGGTTCAAAAAGGCTTCTGTGGGGGATATTTTTTCCGGCAAGCTCAATTTCGCCGCTTCTGCTTTTAATGCCGATGGGGTGATAAACCTGAAACTTGCCCCGGTATGGGACGGTTCCTCCCCGGTAAGCATCGACGAGGCGTACCTTCGGGTCTATTTCGGTAAACTTGACGTCGAAGGAGGACTGCGGAAGCTCACCTGGGGTAAGGCCGACAGCTTCGGTCCCCTGGATGTGGTGAATCCCCTGGACTATTCGGATCTCAGTACTATGACGGATCTTGCAGGTATAAAATTAGCCCGCCCTCTGCTCCATCTCTCCTACAGCCTGGGGGCATTTTCCAAGTTGGAAGGGGTCTTTATCCCGGGCTTTGCAGGACACCACTTTGCCCAGGATGGCCGCTGGGCGCCGGCCCAGGTTACAGGCTATGCCGAGATGATTGAAAGTAGAATAATGAAGGGGATAGCTAGTTTAGCACCGCTTTTACTATCGCCACCCCCCGGTACGCATCAGGATTTGACCGATCCCACCGGCGCTGGTATACAAAAAATACGAGCCTATTATGCAGATATGGATATGCCTTCTTTATATCCCCCCACCTCTGGTTTGGAATATGCCCAGGCGGGCTTGCGTTTCACCACCACTGTGGGTTCCTCGGACCTGGGGATCCAATATTTCTTTGGAAACCTCTTCAGACCTGCCGTCACTATTACCGGTGAAGCTCAGTTTCTCCAGGATCCCTATGGCATTCGGCCGGATATACGCTACAACCGGTATCACCAGATCGGCGCGGATTATGCCCAGGTAATCGCGGGCTTTAATCTCCGGGCGGAACTGGCCGCAAATATCACCAGCGACCTCTCCGGGGATGACGGCCAGGTGTACAACCCTGCCATTGCCTGGTCCCTGGGCTTTGACCGGGATCTCTTCTGGGGCATCAATCTGAATTGTCAAGGCACGGAAAGCATAAGGCTCTTGTCTGTGGGGGATGATCCTGCGCTGGATACCGAAGCAGGTACAGATATGAGTTCCACCCGGATCATTTTGACCCTGTCGAGAAAGTTCTTGCGAGATGAACTGGAACTCAAGACCACGGGGATATGGGACATTGAGGATAAGGGTTTTTATATCCTTCCCGCCCTGATCTGGACCAAAGGGGATGTGGAAGCAGAACTGTCCGGGGGCATTTTTGGGGGAGATGAGCAGGGGGAACTGGGACAATACCGCAAAAACGGTTTCATTAAAGTGGTTCTGACTTATTCTTTTTAGGAAACGAAGAGTTATCCATTGGGAAAATCTGCTTTGAGAATGGGACATACCAAGCCTGGTTCAGGGTTTTCACGTACCTTGTGGGTTTGGAGAATTTCCCCATTCTAAGGTTACCCGCCGAAAAAAGGAGTTATGTGATTTTACCCAGGAAGATTCAGGAAAGGAGGCGTATTTTTGTGTGCGTTACGAAAACACCAAGAGGGGAACTCGCGGGGTCTGTTGGTTTCCGCGGTCACCCTGTAAAGGCGCATGGGTTCTCGCATGAGGCGATCTATCAATAGGGCGGCTATATGCACTAACGGGTATGTGATGTTAAGTATATGAGCCAGTTTCAAAATTGAATTCTGGAAACTGGCTCTGCGTTACAGGTTACATTGTTGCAAAGGTACAGTCGCCTTATACACAATTCCCCTTTTTCTAAAAAATCTTAAAATAACTTGACACTTCAAAAAAAATTCTGTATTGTTCTAGAATAGATTGAGCGTTGGGACTATATGTATTTGTGTCGGATTCCACGCCAGATCGATGAGGTTATCGTATTTATTATGGTGCTGGTGGAGCATCGGTAGAAACGGCAACCGGAAAGGTACATTTTTAAGGAGAAAAAATGATAAAAAAACGAAGACCCTCTTTACCCAGTAAGAAATGGGATTTGCCGGTATTTGTACTGCTGGCGGTTCTGGGGCTATCTCAGTTTGTTCTGTATGCTTGCGCTGCTACTACACCTCAGACAACAGTAAGTGTGGAGCCCGTAAGTACCGAAGCAAAACACTGGAGCTATACCGGGGATACGGGGCCTGAGTATTGGTATAGATTAGATCCTGCTTATGCCATGGCACAATACGGAAAATCTCAGTCCCCTATTGATATTATTACGTCGGATCTAACGGTTTCCAGTGATATTATCGGTAAACCGGTCTTTGCATACCAGGAAACTCAATTTGAAGTGGAAAATAACGGCCATACTATTGAATTAGTACCGATGGCTCCGGATAACTATATTACCATTGATAGTGATTCCTATGTATTGCAGCAGTTTCATTTTCATAGCCCCAGCGAACATCAGATTGATGGGAAACCTTTTGTTATGGAACTGCACCTAGTCCATAAAAGTGCCCAGGGTAATCTTGCGGTCCTAGGGATCATGATTACCGAAGGAGCAGAAAATGAGGTGTTTAAAGAAACCTTTGCTGCATTGCCTCAGGAAATTACGCACGAAGGCTCATCAAAGCCAGAAGTGAAGATTAATTTAGCAGACTTATTTAGTGGAGAACAGGGGATGTATCGGTATGAAGGCTCTCTGACTACACCGCCCTGTTCAGAAGGGGTAAAATGGAGTATTGCTACCCAGGTAATAGAACTGTCGTCTGCACAGATTCATGCCTTTAATGCCCTCTATACGGGTAATAAGCGGCCGCTTCAACCTCGATATGAACGAACGGTGTATTTTGTAGAATAACCATAATCAGTGGAGAGGGTCTGTGTACTTTCTCCACTAGAGAACATTTGGTATTCATGGCTTCGTTTATTTATCCTAGGGCAGTATATAACAAGCAAAACCCCGCGCTTATGCTTACCAAGATTTCATGATGACCAGACGATTCCAGCCATTAGTATATTCGTATTGTACCTTATCCATGATACGTTTTACCATCAATAAACCCAGTCCCCCTATTTCCCGTTCCTCAATGGGTACGGTAATATCCGGATCAGGATGTTCCAGAGGATTGTATGGCTTACCCCGGTCGGCAAAGACAATGATAAGCCTGGCATGTTTCAAAGTCCGATCCAGTTTGCATCCGATCCGCACCTCTCCCGGTTCTGTTTCAGGATATGCATAACGAGCTATATTGACAAAAATTTCCTCTACTGCAAGTTCGATAACCTGTTCTATTTCATTGGGACAGGCAGCGCTTTCCGCTATAGTACGAATAAACCCAAGGGCTTTTTCTAATTGGATGATCTCAGCAGGAAGTGTTATAACTTGCAATCCTGTATCGGCTGCCATAAACAAAATCTCCTCGGTAAAACAATCAAAGACCTTACGCCATCAGCCATCATGGGAATCTACGTTATGACTGAACTTTCATAATCGGAAGGGTCTTCCCTTTGCCTCTTACTTTCATCTTACAGTTTTATCTCTAAAGCTACGCCCTTCTGTTGCAGACCTGCTTGAATCTGTAAAAAGATACGGAACCCTTCTTTGGATATATAAGTCAACTTGCTAAAATCAAGGGTTACTTTCGTAGTAGTCGGTCCCAGTTGCCCTATTTCTTGCTGTAAAACCGGAAAAGTTTCGGTATCCAGACGTCCGATGAATGATAACAGGACATCGGTTCCTGCAGCATCTTTTTGCAGAAACAGGTTTTCTTCTTGCATAAGTACACTGGTGAGCCCCGCGGCTTCAATCATAGCCTGTACCGGTTCACTGATATGCTGCAACACCAAGCTTCCATTTTTCTTGGTCATATTTTTTTGTATCCTGACTAAGACCTCAAATCCCCGACTGGATATACCGTTCAATTGAGAACAATCCAGGTATATGGTAGTAAATTCATTTCCCTCTTGATACAATTCTTTCTCCAGCTGTGGAGCAGTTTCGTCGTCCACCTTTCCCGAAATGGACAGGGTCAGTTTGGTTTTAGTCTTCTCTTTTCGTACAAGGACCATTTTCTCTTCCTGTATGAACAGGGCCATAAGACCGGTCATCTCAAATATGGAGCGGAGCGATTGGTTTATGTTTTTGATAAACATCTTCCCCTGGCGTTCTTTCATGATTTTCTGAATCTGCAATAATACCCGCAATCCTAAACTGGATATATAGGTTACCATTGAAAAATTCAGTATTACTACCTTAATATCCCCATCCAAGCGCCAGACTTTTCTTTCTAGCTCAGGAGCGGTCATGGTATCTAACCGCCCTTCAGGGGATAAAATTACTGCGGTGTTTTGTCTCTCTTCACCTATAAACATGGTTCCTCCTCTACTGGCACACCCGTGGAAATGCCTTAATTTTCTAATACGTCTCCCTATTGCTTAAGGGATACTTTGTCCTATCCATTAGGTATGGTAATACCGCCTGATAGAGCCGGTTTCAAAATTTAACATTTTGAAACAACTTCTAATATTAACCCATTTAAAGTTCACGTAAAACCCTTTTCCCCATTTAGTAGTTTTATCTTGTGGCTGTTCGCTGGAACATCAGCATGGTGATGTCATCTGCCTGTTCCGCACCATCGGCAAAGACTTCGATTTCATGCAGCATATCCTTGATATAATCCTGGATAAGGGTATCTTTAGCCATACCTGCATTGAGAACTTCAAGAATACGTTCAGAACCGAAAAGTTCGCTTTGCGGATTCATAGCTTCGTTTACCCCATCGGTGTATAAAAAAAGCATATCCTCTGCTGCAAGGGTGATCTCCATCATCTTAAAACGCATATTTTCCATGGCACCCAATATGATACCCGGTTTCGTGGTAAGCCACGTAAATTCTTGGTCTCCATGCTTGATTACAGGGGGATTATGCCCGGCATTGACATAAGTGAACTTTCCCGTGTTGACTTCCAGCAAACCGATAAATGCGGTAACAAACATACTAGTATCGTTATTTTCACACAATTGATTGTTCACCGTATAAAAAACCTCATCTAGCGGTTTATCCATTTGGGCATGATTCTTAATCAGAGTTTTCGCAATAACCATAAACAATGCTGCCGGTACTCCCTTACCTGACACATCCGCTATGATCACTGCCAATTTGTTCTTATCTACAAAGAAAAAGTCGTAGAAATCCCCGCCCACTTCTTTAGCAGGGTGCATCTCTGCATAAACATCGAATTCCTTACGTTCAGGAAAAGGAGGAAAAATACAAGGTAGCATACTGGCTTGTATCTTGGTGGCCACGTTCAATTCCACACTGATCCGTTCTTTTTCAGTGCTAACGTACTGGATATTGTCGATCATCTGGTTGAAGATATCTGAGAAGGTTTCAAGCTCATCCCCGGTTTTGACCTCAAGGCGGTGATTGAGATCGCCCGCGCTGACCGTAAGGGCTCCATCGGTCAAGGAAATGATAGGCGCAGTAAGACTGTTGGATAAACGAAGCGCCAAGAAAACGGTTATGAATGTAACGAACAGGATAACCCCCCCTATAATCAGGCATATCGTTAAAATAGTGTGATCAATCTCGACCAGTTTAGTCTTGGTGAGCTGTATAATATCCTGCTCTATAAGCTTGGCCGGGGTGATGACTTCTTCAATGGGAACCA
>JAITAI010000007.1 GCA_031284195.1 Treponema sp. | reverse complement strand
CTAGGGTCCCACGGTTCATTCCCAACTAGGGGAGGCGGGTAGTAGTCCGTCCGTTATGAGAAGGCAATCGACCCCAGGCCCTCCAACCCGCCTACAAAGGGCAAAAATCGGCTTGTCTTGAAACAGTTTATTGACATTTTTTTACCTGAAAAGGGATTATAGTACCATTCTAGGCGCTGTTAGTATCCTGTAGGTGTGAACAACGGCAACTTCCCTCAGCTATGACGCGCTTCTTCAAAAAGCCCAAAGCATATGTAAGTTGATAGGTATTCAAATTAATTCCTATGAAAATAAACTTTTCGGGTTTATCTCCATTTCGAGGAAAACTGAAATGGCGGGAAGCGGTTCACAGCCACGGTCTTTGCTCCGCAAATTCCTTATTAGCCGCCGACCAATGTCGCATACAGCCAGAACGTTATGCGCAATACGCCCTGGAAATTTTCAAAATATATTGACATGGGCGTGGACGATGATGCTGGTAAAACGGGAGGTGAGAGCCTGATAGGGGGAGTCCGTCCTTTTTCCCGGGAAGGGGGAAAAAAGGACGGATAAGGAGGGCAAAAACTTTGTTAGACAGCGAAAAATGAGCGGTTATGGGAGCATGTTCATTTTTTTATCCGATAAAACACCCCCAAAACCGTTTCCCGGTAATTAATCAGTGCTTCCCTAGGGAAGGACTTTGTCTTAATAGAGTCCAGGTCCTCTCTCAAAGCAAATCCCTACCTCAATGCCCTATACCCTAGAGGTATCTATGCTCGAAATTGTACCAGTTCCCCCGCTCCTGTATGGAGCCTTAGGAGCTGCCATAAGCTATTACGGTTTCAGTTTTCTGTCTCAGCAGGATAAGGTTCCCTGGATCCTGGGGATAGGGCTGTTCATGGCCACCCTGTTGAGTCTCATGCAGGTCCTCACCCAAAACCCAGAACTAGTGGGTAAGCCCTTTAGAACGGTGCACCGGTACCGGGTATATAGCCTTGCCCTAGTCCTGGGAATGAGTTGGGGCCTTACCGCGGGAAGCCGGGTACAGCCGGTCTGGTTCGGCATCCCAGAAGACCACGTCCAAGGGGTCTATGGGACCCTCCAGGATGACCCCCGGGCCTTTCATGATCGCCGGGGTATGGGATCCCTGGCAGTGACACAGGTATCTGGACCAGGGGGAATCAAGGCGTCTTCAGAAGGAACCTTGCTGGTGTTTTTTCCCGAAGGGACTATCCCCCGCTTGCAGACATTCGGCAGGGGGAGCGAAGTGTACCTGGAAGGGGCGCTTCTTACCCGGGAACCCAAGACCAAGGCCGCCTCCGGCCAGGGGAAGCGCTTCCGGGCGCAATCGGTCCACCTGTTGAGACCTGCTCCGGCTTTGGAACAGCTCAGGACCCGGGGACGTATGAAACTGATGGAAAGATTCGCCGGAGTTCCCTGGGCAGGACTGGCAGAAGCGCTGTTGCTGGGGGTAAAGGATAACCTGGATACAGAACTCTCCCAAGCATACCAGTACGCCGGGTGTTCCCATGTATTAGCCCTCTCAGGGATGCACCTGGCCATACTCACCGGGGTTCTTGCTTGGTTCCTCCGAAGACTCTTAGGAATCAAAGCCGCAGCCCTGCTGGGAGGGTGCTGCATCATAGGGTATGTATATATGGTGGGGAATCTTCCATCGTTGGATAGAGCCGCCATCATGTATCTGTTGGGAACCTTGGCAGTCCTGGGATCCTTCCCGAAACAGAAGGCCTCCGCTCTCAGTATATCCTTTCTGGGGATGTCTTTCTTAATCCAGATCATGCTACACCCGGAATCAGGCCAGAGCATCTCCTTCATACTGTCCTATCTGGCCTTGGGAGGTATCCTCTTCATAGGTAAAGCCATCCATGAACTTATCCGGGGTATGATCCCCGAGGTCCTCGTTCAGCCTCTAGCCGCATCCTTAGGAGCCTTCATCGCTACCGCAGCAGGCACAACCTGGTTCTTTGGATCCTTACGGCCCATGGGAATGCTCGCAGGACTTATTATCGTACCCCTCACCACCTTGTTCATGCTGGCCGCGCTCGCTGCATGGATCCTGCCGGGAAACTATCTTGGGGTAATCCTGACAATCCTGTATGATATACTCAAGGGTGTGGTTTCCCTGGCTGCACAGGTTCCGGGAATCCCTCTTTCCGATCCCCTGATGGTAGGGGTCTTATCTTTGGGGGTATCGGGAACGCTCATGGTTTTGAGCTATAGACAAACCTTACTGAGGAGAAAACTTGCCCCCTTTGATTGATGCGGTTTTGCATACAGCCCCTACCCAGCGGCCTCTTAACTACGACTCTCCTGGGGCGCTTAAAGCCTTTCTCGATGCTCATGGGTTAGGTATGCGGAAAAAATTCGGACAGAATTTTCTGATTAACCCAGAGGCGCGGAAGTTCCTGCTTGACGCCCTGGACTTAGAGCCGGGGGATGGGGTGTGGGAGATTGGACCTGGCCTTGGGGCCATGACCTGGGGCCTCTTAGAGCGAGGGGTCCGGGTAAAGGCATTTGAGATAGATCCGGGGTTTATCAAGGTATTAACTGATTTTTTTGGAACCCATCCCCAGTTTTGTCTCATACCAGGAGATGTACTCAAAACATGGCCTCATGCCGGAGAGGAAAAGTATATGCTGGGGAACCTTCCCTATACCATTGGCTCCCGGTTATTAGGGGATTTCATCGAAGGAAACCGGTTTTTTAAGCGTATGGTGGTACTGTTGCAGCGAGAACTGGTCCAGCGTATGGTGGCACGGCCCGGTTCAAAGGACTACTCGTCCTTTTCCGTGCTCTGTAGGTCTACCTATACGATTAAGCCCCTCAAGGTCTTGAAGGGTCCTTCTTTTTATCCGGTTCCTCATGTGGATTCCCAGGGGCTTCGGCTTGATCTCCGTACTGATGTGGATCCCCGTTCATATCCCCCTGGTTTTAGACCCCTCGTGAGGCGGCTATTTGCTTCCCGGCGGAAGACCGTTAAGCATAACTTATACCCTTTTGTTGTTTCTTATATACTTGCTCCACTGGGA
>JAITAI010000005.1 GCA_031284195.1 Treponema sp. | reverse complement strand
CCTCTGTCGTTCATTTAATATTGGTAACATCGTGTCTATTAGCTCTTTTATTCCCAAATCCATATTGTTAGTATATCATGGCCTCAATTGTTTGTCAATGTTATTATTTTACACTGCCTAAAGTCAACCGATGCCTTTACCCATTTTACCCAAGATAAAAAATCGTACTACAAGCGATGGCCGCGATGGGGTTGCCCAAATGGTATATGGCGGTCATTGTAGGGAAACATCTCAGTAACGTATATCGGGAATTAACCCAGGAGAAGACGGACTGCATACCGAAAGGGGAACTCTCAATGCAAGGCGGACTAGCATCGGTGGGATCCGAAGAACACTCCAGATGAGACCCCTTGACCACGATTAAAGACTTATTCAAGAAGGATATTTCTCCAGATCAAATAGCAGGAGGCTTAGACTTTCAATACCCAAATGCATCGGATACGAAATATCCGCTTTCCTTGGCGCACCAAACAAACAGCGAAGGAACGGGAAAAAGGGATATATTGCGACGTTTGTCGACAAAATCACGAAATTACTACGGGGGAAGGTCATGCCGAACAAAAGTGGAGACGACCCTCAATGACGTAACCCCTTTCAGGCATTTCGATCAATCCCGGTGAGGATTAAAACCTGATGTGGATAATAGGAAAAAATTCACAGGGCCCTAGATCACATCAGCATTAATATAGTGGGTAAGATAGTATAAGATAAGGCATAGGAACTAGGGATGATGATTTATGTCGGCGAAGCAGTATAACGTCACATCAGCAAAAAACGAAAAAGAACTGATTAAGGAAATACTACACAAGGGAAAACAAAATACCCACAAACGAACACGGACATTGGAATAACTACGCCAGCGATTCGTCGAAGAAGGGTTTGAGGTAAGGGTAGCAGGAAAACCCAAGGGGTCGGCCTAAATCGCTGCAGGTGAAAGATGAGACCCGTTGTGTGTGGGCCGAAACCGGAAGGAATGACCTGTAGGATGCTATGAAGCCGGAAAACCTAAGGATGTATTCAATACGTTATGGAAAGACGATCTCTCCTACCTGCTCAACCTGCTCATCTATGCTACCGGATTACAGAACAGTGAAATAATGAATATAAAACCACAAGGCATAGGATTGGATATAAGTGTGCGGTATGGTCTCGTTATGAACAAGGACTTGTAAGGCGTATTCGGTAATCTCTAGGGTATAGGCCATTTCGGTGGGGGTTAAAAGTTCTGTGGTTTGTATACTGCCATTTTCGACAGGGTATGTTATTTTTTGAGACAGTTTTGAGACAATTTGCAATGCGTGGAGGTAAATTGCTGAGAGATGCAAAATTTTTAGTTTTTTGAGAAAAAGCACTTGACAGGTGCGATTTTCCTTGGTAAATAGGTACTATCAGGTTAGGGGATGCTGGTTTGATATACATTCTGGCTGTTTGCGACATTGGCAGGGCAATATAGGCTTGCGTGTCAAGACGCCCAATACGGTCAGAGGAGGCATTAGCACTGACGCATACAGAGCTCAGCGGCTTTACTGCTGAGTTATGCGCCGTGCGTTATTCTATTTACTACAATATTTTCTCTAATATATTTTTTAATATTATTGTTCCAATTACTAACCAAATTATTATTACCGGTACCCCGTAATACCATTTTTTATATTTTCCGTTGATTATTATTTCTTTTGCCTCTTCCCTACATTCTTCCAATATATGCTTTGGAATAACCTTTATTGATAAATATATTAACAATGGTAATATTAGTAAATCGTCTAAATAACCTAATACAGGTATAAAATCAGGTATCAAATCTATTGGTGATAGCCCATAAACTATCGCAGCTATGATTATTATCTTTGCAATTATAGGGACATCTTTCCGTTTATATGCAATATATAATACTGATAGATTCCGAGTTATTTCTTTTCCTTTTTCCCGTAGTTTTTTGAACAAGTATGTACTCCCATTTGTGAATAGTATTTTATTTAACCATATTCCTAATAATACAAATACTATACACAAAACATTAGTATGATGAAAACTGTAGGCCCTACGTTTAACAAACGAATATGCCTATCATTGACACTGCCATAATAACATGGAACGCAAAACACAATCACATCGGTATGGAACATCTTTTCAATGGTGAATTGAAAATCTTCTTACGATACACACCTATTAATTCTTGCACATTTTAAATAACCTATATTATTTTAATACCATACTATATTCGGCATATTTTGCATAAATGATTAACTTAAAAAACCAGTCTCAAAACTCGGTTAGTGCGGAAACTTCGTTTCTGATGAGACTGGTTCTTAATCCAAGGGCTTTGTATTTTTTTGAAAGGCGCTTGAAATAATAAGGTAAGTAGAATGCTCCCCTATCTCGAACACCCCGTTTCTGGCTCTATCGGCACTCAAGCAGCTCCCAGAGATCTTCACCGGTACTCTGGTCCGTCTTATCCCGGATATCCACGGGCAATTTTACCCGCTCATTTCCCTGGAAATCGCATCGGCCCGGACTCATCCGCAGGCCCCCAAGGGTATGTTCACCGATAGCAGCTACATAATCCCCAATGGTATGCATCTTCTTATCCAGATACACCCCGAAGGCCATACCAGGGTTGCCGAGTTCCCGTACATCGTGTATATCCGTACCTGCCGTTACCGGCAGCCCCAGGGTTTGAGCGTACTTCATGGCCAAGGCATCGTAGGATTGTTCTTCATTACTCGCATTCGCAGCTTCCACCGCATCTACGCACGCAGTAGATAAATGAATGGTATCAATATAATAATGCTGTCTGAAGGGATGAGCCTGCACCACACAGCCGCCATAAGACTTCACGGTCTCGTACTGTTCCTGGCGGGTCCAATAGGCAGCTTCAGGGTGCTGCAAAAGCCACGCTTTATCCAGTCCATAGACGAGGTAATCATCCCCGTCAAAGGTTTCCTCCCAGCCGAAGAAGACATCAAGCCCCTGCTGCTCCCCTGCGTCCCGGGCTTCCTCATAGCCCTGGCAAAACCGGTTCACCCAGTCTTTCCAGGACAGGCTCCGGCTTAAACGGGAATTACCATTAAAGAAGTGATCCGTAACGATGATGCCGGTATAGCCGAGGGCCTTATACGCGGGTATATAATCCCGTCCCCGGGATAGGGCGCAGGCGCTTGCCTGACAAGTATGCAGATGGGTTTCATATAAATAGTTCATGCTACTATGTAATTATAGTTTATTTCCCTGATAGGATACGCCAGAGTTTTTTTATTAAGCCAATTTTCCCAAAGAACAGCCAATAAAACAGCAGTAAGACCAGGATGCCGGGTATGCCGTACATGATTATCCCCAGGAACACCACCACCGCTATAGATAGGTAATACCCAAAGGAACCGCATAAATCACCTATTCGTTCCCGCAGGCCAGAACCGGAAGGCAGCGCCGGGCCCAGCAGCGTGAGTTCAATCGTGGCATACTGGATCTGATCCGAAAGCGCGCTGAACTTGGTCCCGGTCCGGTCGATTTCATATTGAAGTTCGGCAATCCGCTGTTCCACGGTCATGATCTCCTCGATGGTCTTTGCCTTTCCCAGGTAACTTTGAAAGGTTTTGAGCAGTTCCTGTTTGGTAGCAAGCCGTCCTTCAAGGTCATAGTAGGTAAGGCTTACATCTTCGGCACTTTCAACTCCCTTAATCACCTTCCCAATACGGTGAAGTTCCGCTAACAGGGGTTCATAAGAAGCGGTTTGGACCCGGATAGTATAATTCCTTCTGCCTTCGTACCTCCTCGTAGCAGCGGTATAGGCGCCGTAGCGGTCTAGAGCCGTGGTAAGGGTTTGTTCCGATGCTGCTGGATCCGCAACCCGGATCTGCAGTTCGGCGCGCAAAACCAGCTTCCGGGTCTGCCCGGGGAGAGACGCCAGAACAGGAGCAGACCCGTCAGAGCTATCGTCAGTACGGAGGGCCATAACCTGGTAGTCTCGGGCAGCTTCATAATCAGCCACCGGTTCTTCTAAGATACCCTGGGAACAGGCGCTCATCAGCAACAGGATAGGGAGAATCATGCCCTGGTTGAAGCCTATACGGGGCTTCATGGAGACGGCCCTTCCCCCAAGACCCTGACATGGACCTTCCGGGTTCGAGGACCGTCGTACTCATTAAACCAAATTCCCTGCCATGTGCCTAAGAGCAGGGCCCCTTGGGTAACGATGAGGGTGAGGGAAGACCCCACCAGGCTCGTCTGGGTGTGGGCTGCGGAATTGCCTTCGACGTGGCGGAATTCTTTGCGATCCGGAGAAATCGCATTCAGGGCCAACTGCACATCCTGGGGCACATGAGGATCCGCATTTTCGTTAATCGTCAGCCCTGCAGTGGTATGGGGGACAAAGACCACACAGATCCCTTCGGTCAG
>JAITAI010000289.1 GCA_031284195.1 Treponema sp. | reverse complement strand
GGGGCGTGTAAGAGAGGGGCGAGTGAGGAGGCGGATCGGTTAGCAGGGGAGTTGGATAGGATGAGGAATGAAGAGGTAGGGGATGCGGTACTTAAGGAGATAAGCGGACTGACGGCCTCTTTGGATTATGATGTGGTGGTTGAGAAAATTATCGAATTACGGAGGAGTCTAAAATGATCCGGATGTTGACTGCCTATACAGAAGAATTATTGGATACAGAAGCTGCGAGTACCGCGATTTTGGCTCAGTTGGATTTGAACCGAAATCTGGCCCGTCATGCGGTGGGGATCCTCTCTTGTATGACCGAATTTGTGGAGACCGGGATAGTGCAGGCCCTGTGTGATCGGTTGCCCTTTGATGTGGTGGGTTGTACTACCCTGGGAACCACCGTGCAAGGGGTGATCCAGCCGTTGATACTTACTGTGACGGTCTTAACCAGTGAGGATGTGTTTTTTGCCGCGGGGATTACCGGTCCCCTGGAAGGGAATTTGGCGCCGATGGATGCCCTCTATGAAGAACTGCTTAAGGTCTTACCGGAAAAGCCCAGCTTGCTCATGCCCTTTGCCCCCTTCATGTTCATAGGAGGTAATGAATTCGTGGAAAGGCTGGATACTCTTTCTGGAGGACTGCCCTTGTTCGGGATGCTCGCCATTGCTCAGAACCCAAACGTAGGGGGTACCTATACCTTCTATAACGGTACCTGTAAGACTAATGCTCTGGGGCTGCTTGCCTTCAGCGGTCCGGTAGATCCCCTCTTTCTGGTAAGTTCCATTCCCCAGGAGCGTATCATCAGTCCCCAGGCTATAGTAACTGCTGCAGACAAAAATGTGCTGCACCGGGTGAATGATATAAGCGCCCTGGAATACCTCAAATCCTTTGGGATGGTAGAGAACGGTGAAATCGAAGGATCCGAAACCATGCCCTTGGTCCTTGAGTTGAGCGACGGCAGCCGGGTTGCCCGGGCCTGTATCTCGATTACCCCTGAGGGTTCGGTAGTATGCGGCAGCGAAGTACCGGTAGGTGTAGGGCTCAGCATTGCCTCCATTGATTTTGATGATATTGTCAAATCCGCTGCTTTGGTAACCCAGCAAGCGGTACAGAAGGCTCAGGGCCGGAACCTCTTCATGATATCCTGCGCGGCCCGTTATTATGCCTTGGGTACTGACCTGTATGCGGAGATGGAAAAAGTTGCAGCCTGTATCCAAGGGAGCAGGCCCTACCATTTCAGCTACTCCGGGGGAGAAATATGCCCTATTCTGAACCGTAGCGGAAAACTCACGAACCAATTTCATAATGATACTTTGATTGTTTGCATTTTATAAGGGGGATCTTCTGTGATGAATCGAATTGGAGGCCCTTTTATTTGTATGTTTTAATTTAGGGTTCTCCTTTAAGATGGTCTGGAGAGGTTTCTTCACCATCTGATAGGGTGAAAAAGTCTGAGTATTTAATTTTATTACCGGGATGGCTCTTAGGATCATCTCAATAGTACAGGGAGAAGGGACCATGAAATATGACGCTTCCCCAGCGCCGGAATTATCTGATTATGAAGCTATAAAAAAGCTCAATGCAGGACTCACGAGAGAAAACGTGGCTTTGCAGGGAGAGGTCAAGCGATTGCACATGCAGCTTGAAGCCACGCAGCGGGTCATCAGCCATGTGGAGAAAACTGCCAAGGCTCGGACCAGGTTCAGCGCTGCGGTGATGGCTGAAAAATCACGGCAGGAGAAATATCTACACCTGCTCATGAAGAACAGCCCCAATATGATCATATTGCTTGATAAGAACGGTTGTTTTGCCTATTGTACCCATATTTTTCTCCGCCGCGCCCGGTTTCAGCATTTCGGGATTATCAATGGCCGGCCTTTTCAGGAAGTCATGGAACGTTGCGGGAATAAAACCTTTGCCCTCAAGATAAACCAGGTCTTTCAACAGGCCCTTCAGGAAAACAAGACCATCGCCATCGATGAAGTCCTGGATATCGGCAATGAGGAGGATCCCAGGAACTATACCATTCTCATTTCCCCCATGTTCGAACCCCAAAAAGGGGCCAATGGGTTTATGATCTTCTTCCATGATGTTACGGAGCTGTTCAACGCCAAGCGCCAGGCAGAGGACGCTTCCCGGGCCAAGAGTCAATTTCTTGCCTCCATGAGCCACGAAATCCGCACGCCTATGAACGCCATCATCGGCATGAGTGACCTCATACGGACCGATAATCTGGATGTGGTTCAGCAGGGCTACTTCACGGATATCAAGAAAATGGCTAAGGCCCTCCTCCAAATCATCAACGATATTCTAGATTTCTCCAAGATTGAAGCGGGAAAGCTCGAACTTATCCCGATCCATTTCAGCCTCCTGGAACTCTATTACCATATTTGTTCTATGGGCAAATTCACCGCTATGACCAAGGACCTGGAGTTCCGGAATGATTTTGATCCTCAGGTTCCTGAAGTGATTTATGGGGACGAAATGCGGATCCGGCAGGTGATTACCAATATTGTCAACAACGCGATTAAGTATACTCAGGAGGGGTACATCCATTTCAAGGTCCAGCGGGCTAGCCTTCGCAACACGGATTTCATTGTTTTCAGCGTGGAGGATACGGGGATCGGCATCAAGCCTGAAAACTTCTCCAAGCTCTTCAATACCTTCCAACAGTTTGACAGCAGCAAGAACCGAGGCATCGTCGGTACTGGTTTGGGGCTTTCCATTACCCGGAACCTGGTTAACATGATGGGTGGTACCATAGACTTCGCCAGTGAATACGGCGTAGGCTCGGTGTTTACCCTGTATCTGCCTCTCATCGAAGGGGATCCACTCAAAACCGAAAAAGCCAAGGCCCTGGATCGGGTAATTGCCCAGGATGATGTGCAGGTCTTGGTAGTGGATGACAATTCCATCAATCTCACCGTGGCCCTGGGGTTTCTGGCTACCCATAATATTCATCCTGATACTGCGCAAAGCGGACTGGAAGCCATTGAGAAGGTAAAGACAAAACATTACGACCTGGTGTTCATGGATCACATGATGCCCGGTATGGACGGTACCGAAGCAACCCGGTACATCCGGGATTTGGGGGACGCCTGGCTCAAACAGATGCCCATTGTGGCCCTCAGCGCCAATGCGGTAAGCGGCGCCCGGGAGACCTTCCTTGAATCCGGGATGGACGATTTCATCTCCAAACCTATTGATGGGACCCAGTTAAACATGATATTGGCTAAGTGGCTGCCCAAGGAGAAGATAGGTTCGATAGTCCAGGAATCCCCTGAGTCTCAGCTGCCGATGGATGAGCAGTTTGCGGCGTTGACGAATGAGCTCAATCAATTAGGCATTATGGATATTACCGTGGGCCTCTCCCATGTAGGAAACGACCATGCCACCTACGCGCAAATTCTGCGACAATTCTGTGTGGAGTTGGATACCTATATCCAGGAGATCCGCTTGTTTAGCGCGGAGCAGAACTGGAAAGAGTATTCCATCAGGCTTCATGGGATGAAAGGGATCTTTGCCAACATGGGGGCAGATGCCATATCCAAATGGGCATACAGCCTCGAATACGCTTCCAAGAACGGCAATGATGCCAAATGTATGGAGGAGACAGAAGGTATTTGTGAGGAGATGCTGCAGTTCCGGGAAAAGCTGCGGACCACTTCCCTCATGGATAAAGAAGAATCGAAAGAAAAAGAGCCGGTGGATGAAGGGGTCTTGCGGGAAAAGCTCGATGCCTTAGCGCAGGCTTGCACCTCTGGGGAAAGCAGTGTGGCAGATGCCTTGGCGTTGGAGCTTGAAGGGTTTACCTTCAACGGGGAAGTGGATGAACGGCTTGAGGTGATTTTCGGACTGGTCGCTTCCTTGGATTACGATGTGGCCCTTGAACAGATTCAGTCTCTGCTGGTGCATGCTCTGTAAAACCCTGGCTTTGCAGGAGTTCTGCCAGAGGTCCGGCTTACGGTTGGGTACACCCTCCTCATGGACAGCGGATGCAGATAACAGAACTGTATTTTCAGCTATAAGGTATGGTAAGAAGATGAACCATTTCACGATGATCGGGAAAAAGAAAGTTTCAGGGGCTGCTTCCAAAATCGTTTCATAGGCGGTAAGTTT
>JAITAI010000272.1 GCA_031284195.1 Treponema sp. | reverse complement strand
TTCTCCGTGAAATCTTTGTGTATGCGGGGGAACACATCCCCCGCACCCCCAGTAGGAAGCGCCCCAAGGGGCGGGGTATTAAACCCCAAAAGGGCTACGCCCTTTAATAAAATGCTGTGCATTTTATTTATGTACAGTAGGGTCCACGAATGAGCACTAATTTTCATAAATTATTCGGATAAATTAGATCCTGTTCAATAGCTTTTCGGCAGTAATGAGATAAAAACGCGAGCCTATCCTAAAGTTTATGTAATTGTCCAATTTGTGGTAGAAATACCGAAGAAGCAAACATGGACAAAAGAGAGAGAAAAAAGAAAGAAGGATCAGTGGGATCTGCTATTAGAGTAGATCGACTTCCACGACATGACCCGGAAGGATTTTACAGCGGGTATTGGAATGCGAGATAGATCTGCACCAGGACTATCAGAAGCACGATCCGGTGGACGACAACACGGGAGACAGCCGTAATGAATACTCTTCCAAGACCGTATTGATAGAGAATCAGGAAGCGGTCATCCAGGTACAACGGGATCGGAACCTTCGAGCCACACATAGTGCCGAAGTATCAGAAGCGTGTACCGCTGTTCAACGACCAGATTATCTTGATGTATTTAGTGTCTGTCCACAAAGTCGATTACTTTATAGCCAGACACTATTTATACAGGATGACCGGCGGGGATATAAAAGCCCATCTTGAAAAAATCTACAACGAGGAAGTATCGCCGGATTTAATCAACCAGGTAACCGATGGGGTTATGAGTGAAATCAAGGGAAGGCAGAACCGTCCGGTTGAAAAAAATTATGCCATCAAGTACCAGGATGTGATTCGGGAGAAGGTGTAGCAGGAGGGGAAACGTTGTAGCAAGAACGTGTATGCGGCCTTAATGGTCAATTTTGAGGGTTCCAAGGGGTGTTCGTGGATAGGTGAAACCGAAGGGGCGCCGAACCTTTGGTTCGAGTTCTGAATGGGCGTGTAGAATGAACAGCGCGGTCATTGGGTAGAGGATAACCTGATTGTCAGCATGGACGGAATGACCGACTTTCCCGGTGCGATTCGCGCCGTATTTCCGGTCACCCGTGTTCAGCGGTGTATTGTCGATATGATACACAATTCCACAAAATATGTTTCGTACAAAGACCAGAAAACAGTCTGTGCCGATCTGAAAGTCGTTTATACGGCTGTAGGATAAAGACATTTAGATGTATGTCATATCCTTATCGTGGTCATTGCTGTAATCGGCATTCACTAAGAATGGGCCTGATTTGTGGTATTATAAATTATGACAGGCTGGTTTAGAGAGTTGTTAAACAAGTCTATTGAGTTTGGAAAAGAACGGGTTCCGTTCTAATGATACATTGCCAATTACTGAAAAATTCTGCCAGGCTTTCAACTATGGTTTCGTTTGAGGGTCATCATACTTTGTAGATTACCACCTCGGAAACATCCAATCTCTCCATGGGGGAAAAAAGATGTTTCCAGGGCGCTGGTAGATCGGTTTTCCAAAGATTTAGCGGTTGTCTTAAAGGAATCTCTGGAAAAGGCGCTGGAACACGTCAGGAAACAATATCTGGACTAAAAAAGGGCAGACAGTCGAGGCTGTTTCAAAATCCGGTTGGTTTTTGAAACAGCCTCAGGGACATTGGTTTTTTGTATATTTTCAAGCCTACAGCAGTATAAAATCGGTAACCCTGCGGCTTTGCCGCAGGTGTTTACGCCTGCCCCGCCGAACCCAGGACGTTGATGTTCTTATGGGCGTACATCTTCTTGAGTTCGTCCCTGGCCGGGCCAAGGTACTTGCGGGGATCAAATTCATCCGGCTTTTCGGCAAATACTTTGCGGATCATGGCGGTCATGGCCAGGCGGCCGTCGGAATCGATATTGATCTTGCAGACCGCGCTCTTGGCGGCCCGGCGGAGTTGTTCTTCGGGAATACCCACGGAATCCTTCAGCTTGCCGCCGTACTGCTCGATGAGTCTGACGTATTCGATAGGCACCGATGAGGAGCCGTGAAGGACAATGGGGAAACCGGGGATGCGCTTTTCGATTTCCTCAAGGATGTCGAACCGGAGGGGCGGGGGGATAAGGATGCCGTTGGCGTCCCGGGTACACTGTTCCGGCTTGAATTTGGTACGCCCGTGGCTGGTGCCTATGGAGATGGCCAGGGAATCCACACCGGTTTTTTTTACGAAGTCTTCGACATCATCGGGCTGGGTATAGTGGCTGTGTTCGGAGGAAACATCGTCTTCCACCCCCGCAAGGACCCCCAACTCGCCTTCCACGGTCACGTAATCCTTCCGGGAATGGGCAAATTCGCAGACTTTATTGGTCAGCGCCGCGTTTTCTTCGTAAGGCAGATGAGACCCGTCGATCATGACCGACGAAAATCCGGTCTCGATACAATCTTTACAGAGTTCAAAGCTGTCCCCGTGGTCCAGGTGCAGGACGACAGGGATGTCGCAGCCCAGTTCATGGGCATATTCCACGGCGCCCCGGGCCATGTTCTTCAGCAGATTCTGATTGGCATATTTCCTGGCCCCGGAGGACACCTGAAGGATCACCGGCGATTTGGTTTCCACGCAGGCCTGGATGATGGCCTGCAACTGTTCCATATTATTGAAGTTATAAGCCGGCAGCGCGTACCCGCCGTTTACCGCTTTTTTGAATAATTCGACGGTATTAACCAAGCCTAATTCTTTATAACTGGTCATATAACGCTCCTTAATTTTACACAGACTGAGTTCTCCCCTAACTGGGGCTTATCTTCATAGTATGGCAGGAACCGGTCTTGGTCAAGGATTCGCGTTGCCTCATTGAAAAAGTAACCCAAATCAAGGCAGACTATCCGGAGCTAATAGTTCCCGATGGTCAAAATGGGGGTATCCATGAGCGCAAAGCGAAACGTCATCGCCGGATACCGTTCCCGCTATCGGAATGCGG
>JAITAI010000270.1 GCA_031284195.1 Treponema sp. | reverse complement strand
GCGGTCATGGCCTCTACTACCGGGACAACCCGGGGAACCATGCACACATCATGACGGCCCTGGATGATAAGTTCCCGGACCGCGCCCCGGCGATCCATAGTCTGCTGAGGTTTAGGTATAGAAGGAACCGGTTTGAAGGCCACTCGGAATTCCAAAGCCATCCCCGTGGATATGCCTCCTAACATTCCTCCTGCCTTATTGCTTTGATACCCTACGCCCGGCACTTCCGGCGGGAGCCCCTGAACCTTTGCGGGGATGGGCCGGTCGTTCTGGGTTGAACCTCGACCCGCAGCAGCGGCAAAGCCTGCGCCGAATTCGATCCCCTTGGCCGCCCCTAAGGAGAGCATAGCCCCGGCAAGCCGGGCATCCAGCTTTCCAAAGACCGGCTCCCCCAGTCCCGGAGGCAGACCCTGAACCACACAGGAAACCGTCCCTCCTGCGCTATCCCCTTCAGCGCGGATCCGTTCAATCGCCTCTAGTACCTGGGCAGCGGTTTCCCGGTGGGGAATCCGGAGGGGGTTCTTTTCCCCTTCCCGGATATCAAAACCAGGGTCATCAGGATCAGGAACCTCTATCCCCGCAATCGAGGAGGTCCAAGCCTGGATCACAATGCCGTATTCCCTCAGAAAAGCCTTGGCTACTGCTCCTGCTGCAACTCGGCCCACGGTTTCCCGGCCCGAACTCCGTCCCCCTCCCCGGTGATCCCGAAAACCGTACTTGGCTTCCCAGGTCCAGTCCGCATGGCCTGGCCGGTAGACATCCTTGAGGGCATCGTAATCCCCGGAACGCTGGTTGGTATTCCGAACCATGATGGCAATAGGGGTTCCCAAGGTCTTACCCTCAAACACCCCAGAGAGGAGTTCGGGCGTGTCCGCTTCAATCCGCGTAGTAGCAGGGCCGCCGCTGCCAGGACGGCGGCGCTGTAATTCCCGGCTGATCCCGTCAATATCCAGGGGAATACCTGCGGGACAGCCCTCTACCACGCAGCCCAGAGCAGGACCGTGGGATTCCCCAAAGGTGGTAACCGTAAAGATGGTTCCAAAATGGTTTCCTCCCATGATCAGTCCTTCAAGGCTTCTATTTCCGCTAAGGCCGGAGGATTCGCCCCATGCCGGGTACAAACCAGGGCCGCGGCTTTATTGGCAAAACCCAGGGCTTCAGAGAGTTCCCCCCTGGTCAAGGAAGCCACCTGGGAAGGGGACATCCGGCCGTGGAGTTCCAGCCACGCAAGAAAAGCCCCGTGAAAGGTATCCCCGGCTCCGATGGTATCTGCTACTGTAACTGGAAAACCCGGTACTGTTACCTGGAGGAGTTCGTCCCGCTCCCTGCGGAGCAGGGCCAAGGCCCCAGCAGAACCCTGGGTAAGCAGCGCTAAGCGGACGCCCAGGTTCAAGGCCCTTTCTATGGCTGCTTTCAGGTCTTGATCAGGGTAGATATAGGCCATATCCTCTGCAGAAATCTTCAGGATGCTCACTGCCCTGAGCCATGTTTCAAAACGGTTTCTATAGGCTTCCCGGTCACGGATCATGAAGGGCCGGATATTGGGATCCAGGGAGATAACCGGCCGCTCTTTACCCTGCCTGGCTGCCTGGGTATGTTCCCGGAAGATCAGGGACTCAATAGCCGAAGCTACCGGTTCCATGGTCATGGCAATGGAACCAAACAGTATACACCGGGTCTCTTCAGGCAAGCGCCCAGGAATATCCGCTGTCGTCAAGGAGCGATCCGCAGTCCCTTCGGTATAAAAGAGGTACTGCGGTTCCTTACCTGCTTCGATGTGTACAAAAGCAAGGGTGGAAGGTTCGCTAGACCGGATAATTAAACCGGTCCCTACTTGGTTTTGTATGAGCTTCGTGATCAACCGTTCCCCAAAGAAATCCCGGGAAAGCCGTCCCAGGAACTGCACCGGTACGCCAAGCCGTCCCAGGGCCAGGGCGGTATTATAGGGGCTCCCTCCAGGACAGGGAATAAACCCGGTCTCAGCATCCGGTTTTTGCCCAACCAGCGCTTTTATGGGAACCATATCGATCAGGGCTTCACCGCAACATACAATCATCAACTACCTCCATAACAGAGTAAAGCCCTAGAAAACTTCCAGGGCTTCACCATTTTTTCAAAAAACGCCTAGGGAAGGCTAGAAAAAAGTCCTACCCTCCATAAGGCTACCTCAAGGAACTCGCCTCTTTTTTAAGGGTCTTCTGCCAGTACTGACTGGGATCAATTATCTGCCTGGTATGGTTTACCATGAGAAACCTCGATAGCTTTCTTTGCATTGAACTCCTCATCTATCCTGAGGCGTACTGAAAACTGAAGGGCTTTTCCCACCTCACAGTAAACGTGCCGGTTTTTCATCTTTCGCTAATCCAGCAGAACCTCCAGCATACCAGAAAGACGGTTCTCCTGGTTCTCATTTTGCTACCCTGCTTCCTTCTCTATACGCAGGGCGCTGACTTGTCTTATACTAGGGTACCGGTTCTTCTCCTTTTCTGCAAGCTCACCTAAGAATTCATCGAGGAGTAATAAAGAACGGAGCCGTACAAGTTTGTGCAGCCTGAGTGTTTCATTAAGCAAGAGAGAAAAACTATGAAAATCGTGCGCTGGTTGATGCTTTCCTGGCTTATAGTTCTGATCCCTGGGACCTATTCCCAAACCCTGGAACCAGGGGGAGTG
>JAITAI010000251.1 GCA_031284195.1 Treponema sp. | reverse complement strand
TAAGGTCATACCAGAGGAGAAAAATATGGGTGATCCCAAGGGCTTTTTAAAAATACGGAGGAAGGTTTCTGGGTATCGGCCTGTGGAGGAACGGGTCAATGATTACAGCGAAGTAGAAGTAGAGCTCCCGGAGGATGAACGGCAGGATCAGGCGGCCCGATGCATGGATTGTGGCGTACCCTTTTGCCATTGGGCCTGTCCGATCTCCAATGTGATGCCTGAATGGCAGGATCGCTTGTACCGCGGGGACTGGCCAGGGGCCTGGGCCTTGCTGGAGGACTGTAACCCTTTCCCTGAGTTTACCGGCCGGGTATGCCCGGCTCTCTGTGAGGCTGCCTGTGTGCTCGGTGCTAATGATGATCCGGTAACGATCCGGCAGAATGAGCTGGCGATCATTGAACGGGCCTTTGCCCTGGGGCTGGTCATCCCCCGGCCTCCTCGGAAGCGGAACGGAAAAAAGGTGGCCATCCTGGGAGCAGGACCTTCCGGGCTTTCTGCGGCCTATTACCTTAATCGGGCGGGCTTTTCCGTTACGGTCTACGAAGCAGACCGGAAGCTGGGGGGGTATCTGCGCTATGGCATCCCAAATTTCAAGTTGGATAAGAGTTTTATCGACCGGCGTATCCAGATCATGGAAGCCGAAGGGGTCACCTTTAAAACCAATGCCCCGGTGGGTTCGGGTCGTTACGGCTTCGGCACTGCTACCGAAGCTGCCCAGGTTATCGAAGCGCAAACCTTGGAAGCATCCTACGATCTGGTGTTGCTTACCATCGGCGCCCGGGAACCCCGGGACATCAACGTTCCGGGCCGGGAACATACCGGCATTGTCCAGGCCCTAGATTACCTTTCCCTCCAAAATCGTAGCCTCGCAGGGGAGGCAGGGGGCATTGAACCTATCACCGCTTATGGAAAACGGGTGGTGGTTATAGGCGGAGGAGACACGGGCTCGGACTGCGTGGGTACGGCTAACCGTCAGGGAGGGCTGCGGGTAACCCAGATCGAAGTGCTGCCCAAACCTCCAGAACATCGTCCCCCAGAAGAACCGTGGCCCCTCTGGCCACGGGTGCTTAAAACTTCAAGTTCCCACCAAGAAGGGGGAGAGCGGTTCTGGTGGGTCAATACCAAAGCCTTTATAGGCCGAGGCGGGAAAGTGGAAGCCATCCATGCGGTTAAGGTAAACTGGATGAATCAACAGGGCAGACCGGTCATGACAGAGATTCCAGGTTCTGATTTTGAGATTGGCGCGGACCTCGTGCTGTTGGCTATGGGTTTTACCCATGTGGTACAGGAGGGCCTGGTGAAAGATTTTGGTCTTGAGCTTGATGAACGGGGCAATATCCGTACCCAGGGCAGCTTTCACACTTCAAACCCCAAAGTCTGGGCCGCAGGGGATGCCCGGCATGGGGCCAGCTTGGTGGTGCGGGCTATTGCGGATGGCCGGGCTGCAGCGGAAGCGATCATCAAGAGCCTGTAAAGCCCACTGCCGGTAAAACGAGCAACTGGCAGCATCGAGTGTAGGAAAAAAGCCTTAAATTTACCCTAAATCCATATATAGCGGTAACGGTTACATTACTGTGGTACAACTGGAGCCGGTAAACCTGCCCTCTTGGGGGTTTGAGTATGCGGCTCTTGAAAAATATATTCCGCATGGTATAATACAAGAGTCATGTTTCAAAGGATCGGTTTGTTGTATGTTTTTTATTAAAAGAAGGGAAAATCAAAACTATATGAACGAGCAGATGGCGATGAAATTGTTCAAACCATGAATACGGAAACCTCAGTACAGGGGCTCATTCAGAAAGCCTATGACAGTTTGAAAGTCTCTGACGCAGCTTCAGCTCTCAGGATGTTGGAGGAAGCCCTTAAAATTGATTTTGAGCATCCAGAAGTAGTCTACGCCTTAAAGTGCCTTAACTGGTGGCTTGATCGGATCAAGCGGCTACCGGAATTCCCGGATCCCTATGAACAAGGGGGGTTTATCCTTTCCCAATGGAAATCCTTTTATATCTTTCTGGATCGTATTGGTGATGCCTATGACCCTTGTCAGTATGCACTGCGGCGTTTTGTTTTTTCCACTGCCCTGCAATCTTTTCAGAATGTACTGGGAGACGGGATCAATCAACATGATCCGGGACTCCTGTTGCAGGTGGGCCGCTGTTATAAAGGGGTGGGGAACTACGATCTAGCGATTAAGTACCTGGAACAGGCGGCTCGGTTTAAACGGGAGGATGGGGAAACCCTCTCGGAACTAGCGGATGTCAATGCGCTCTTAAACGAAACCAGGGCTGCCAAGGTGTTGTTCCGGGAAGCCTTTTTTCTGGATCCCCAGGGCATTGATCTGCGGTCTATGGAATCGGAGATGATCATCCGGCTTCGGGATTGGGTCAAGGAACTGGGCTATGAGGGATCGGAGCTGGCCGAATGGATCCCGATTTATGGGTGTCTTTTGGGGGTATTTTCGGTTAAACGGGTGTTAAAACAGGTGGAACTGGGCAGATTGAAACAATCCATTTTTACCTTGGAAAATGAACTACGGAACCAACAGGATACCACGATGCTCCTGAAGCCTCGGCTTATTAACCGGTATTTTTGGCTTATCGATCACTATGAGCATGTCCGGGAAGATACCAGTGTGATTGAAGAGACCATGCTCAAGATTAAAGTCATTGATCCGGGGATATATGAACGGTACCGGAATTAGGGGTAGGCGGAAGAAATGGTCATTTTTCATTTATTAAAGTGAGCCTTTTTCAACCCCAAACTTGGGTTTGAAAAAGGCTTGGGAACAACCCGCCAGAGGGCTGGTTGTTCCTTATCCATCTAGCTTGCTTTTTCAAAAGCTGACCTTTTGAAAAAGCCTCAAATGGTATGGTATATACGGAGCAGGATACTGCTCCGGGCTTGATTTAGTGCCCCTAGGGCGAGGAGTTATGAGATGTCTGAAGCTCTCCTTAAAAACGTACAGGAAATGCTGAATGAAGAAAAGTGGACCCGAGCCACCCTCAGTAATTATTCTACTAACCAGTTCAAGGAATTGGATCTGATCCTGAAAGAGGCGCTGGAAGCACGCGTGTATGATGACCTTAAGAAGAACTGCGATGAACATCTGGTTCATACCAAAAACAGCATCATCGCCCTGTACCTTTCAGGAATGATTGCCCTCTCCCGGCAGATCATTGATGATGCAGCCTTGATCAACCTGGTAACCATTTTTGTGGACAACCATAAATGGAGTATTGTACGGTACCTCTGTGACCGGATCCTGGATTACGGTGAATCTAAGTTCGCCCTCCGTACCCTGATAGGGTGTTATAAAAATGAGAACCAGGAAGAAGCCATTTATGGTATCTGGGAGCGACTCGTTAAAGTTGATCTGGAAGAGGCGGATATCGCCAAATCCTTGGGGGAATATTTTGAAACCCAGGGAGATACCGAAAATGCGGTGGATTACTATAAAAAAGCCCTGCACCGGTACATTAATAAACAGCTTTTTACCAATGTCAAGGAGATTTGGGAGAAACTCCTGGGGTATTGCCCGGAGGATATTGATTTCTTTCTCCATGTGGAGAAGAAGATCGCCCGAAACATCAGCGAGGATAAGGCGGTGCTGCTCCTACAGGATGTGTACGCCTCATGCAGGAAGCGGGAGGATATCAACACCGCCATCAGCATCTTAAAACTGATCCTGCAGTACGATGAACGGGATAACCAGGCACGGAAAGAGATCATTGACTGTTTCAGAAAGAAATACGCCCAGCATAGCCAGTTAGAAGAATATATCCGGGTCTCCAATCTTTCCCAACATTGGCGTAATGTCCATGAAGCCATCACGGACTTTGAGAAACATATTGCCTTTGATAAGGGTAACTTCGTCTATCACCGGACCTGGGGGGTGGGGCGCATCGCCAGTGTCAAGGGAGATGAGATCGTCATTGATTTCGCCAAGAAGCGGGAACATGCTATGTCCCTTAAAATGGCGATTAATGCCCTGCAAACCCTGTCGAAAAATCATATTTGGGTTTTGAAGGCCACCCAGAAAAAAGAAAAACTCCACGAGCGGATCAAAAACGACTTTGCCTGGGCTCTCAAAACCGTGATCAAGAGCTTTGATAATGCCTGTGACATTAAGCGGATTAAGGGAGAGCTCGTGCCTTCGGTGCTTTCCATGGGGGAATGGACCAGTTGGAGCGCCAAATCCCGGGAGATTCTCAAAACAGACCCTTCTTTTGGGGTCAGCCCTGAAAACATTGATATCTATACGGTCCGGGAACGGCCTATCAGCATTGAAGAAAAACTCTTTAACGAGTTTAAAGCGGAACGGAATTTCTTTGACCGGGTGGAGACCCTCCGAAACTACGTGGCGCAAAAAAATGTAGAACTGGATTCGGAATATTTTACTGAAATGTTCGCCTATTTTACCGGCTATCTTCGGTCCCCCAGTCAGATTAATGAACAGGTTCTGGCTTCCTACCTCCTGGTAAAGGACCTGATAGGTAATTACCCCCATCTCGGGACCGCCTTATCCCTGAATTTCCTGGATATTTTTAATGCGATAGAAGATATACCGACACTGTTTTCAAATCTAAAGGATACTAAATTAAAAGAAGCCTTCCTGCACCATATCAAGCTCTTTATACCGCAATGGGCGGATGAGTACGTGCAGCTATTTCCCTATGCCCTGTTCAATTCTATCGTCATGAACCTGGAGAAAGAGGGGTATGAAGCCAAGTTGGTATCCATGGTAGTAACGTGTTTTGAAAACTACCGGGATTATAAAGAAGCCGTAGTATGGCTCTTCAAAAACAGTAAGGAAACCCCTTGGTTCAACAAGGCGGGTATTTCCGAGGAAAAACAGCTCATCACCCTGATTCATATTATGGATATTACCTACCGGGACATAGAGAATCACCGGGATACCGCAGAAAACCGGAAGATCAACAAACAGGTGTATGCCCTCTTGTTTAAGGAAGGGCTCCTCAATACCTTTATGGATGCTGCGGATCCGGATACCATCATCCGGATATACACCTTCATTAGCGATGTGAAGGACCTGGATCCTACGGATAAGTTCAAATTACGGAGCCGTATTCTGGACAAATACCCGAACTTCAAATTCTTCGGCGATGTGGAAAAGACGGTGATCACCCGTGGACTGATGGTTACTTCTGCGATGTATGAGGAAAAACAGCGGCAGTTGGCTCATATCATGGATGTGGAAGTCCCGGCCAATTCCAAGGAAATCGCCTTTGCCCTCTCCTTGGGGGATCTCCGGGAGAATGCGGAGTACAAGGCGGCCAAGGAAAAACAGGAGATCCTCAATGCAATGGTGGCAAAACTCAAAGACGAAATTGAACGGGCCCAGCTCTTTGATCCCGGTACGATCAATACGAATCGGGTATCCTTCGGGACCAGGGTTACCTTGGTAAACAGCGCCAACGGTATAAGAGAGGAGTATACCATCCTAGGCCCTTGGGAATCGGATCCGGAAAATAGGGTTATTTCCTATCTTTCCCCCTTGGGGGGGACCCTTTTAAATAAATCCCCGGGAGAACAGTTCGATTTTTCCATACATGATGAGCGAGTTTCATATAAGGTAGAATCAATTACCGCCGTATCTTTTTAACGCGGATGGTTCTTTCAAAAAGGTAGGGTTCACGGGGATTTTTGCAAGTCCCCTTTGCTAGATTATAAGGACTTGAGGTGTATTACAGGACAGCTATCCCCTAAGGCAGTAAACAGGTAGTACCGTATCTATGAAGAAACTAGTATTTGCCTTCCTATTTTCATTTATGGGTTTTTTACTATCCGGTCAGGCGGATCCTTCTGGTGGAAACATCAGGGATCCTATGGATATGGTAGTGCTCCTGGATACTTCATCAAGTATGAGTAGTTTTTACCAGGAAGTGAGCGCCTTTATAACCGGACCGCTGCTTCAAGAATTCTTAGGCTTAGGGGATACCTTTCATCTTATCTCTTTTTCAGATAAGGCCCGGTTGGAAATTTCCCGGCGTATCGAAGTGCAGGGAGATCTGGAAGTCATCATCGGCTGTATGCTGCTGCTCTACCCTTTGGATCCCTATTCCGATATTACAGGAGCCCTGGCCTATACCGAGGGTTATGTTTCTTCTCTGCCGGGGAGGAGACCCAAGACCATGCTGTTAATCTCCGATGGGGATCATAACCCGGCCCCAGGATCCCCCGGTATAGATGTTCCAGGTCTTCAAAAGCTCATGGCGGATATGCAGAACCGTCTGAGCCGTCGGGGGATTCGTTTTGAGGTCATTAAGGTTCCAGAAGGTATGAACCGCAGGCCTCGTCCAGCGGTGCAGCCTGCCCCGCGTCCCCCGGCCCCAGCTCCCCAAACCGCAGCCCCGGTACAGCCCCAAACAACGGGTCCTCGGATCCAAGTCCCCCAGGCCCCAGCTTCGGTATTGCCCCAAACCAGCGCCCCTCAAACCCAGGATCCGGCAAGCCTTAGGGTTTCTCCGCTGCCACCGGCATCGGCACTGCAAATGCCGATCCTTATCCCGGAACCAGACCTTTTCATAGACCCGGTGCCCGAATCGGTCTTGCCGCCAGAAGATTTCCCCTTCAACCCATCAGACCAGGAAGATGCAAGCCTGCCTTTTACCGAAGAACCGGTTGAAACTCCCCCGGATTTACGGGAACCCCCCTGGGGAGACGGACCGGAGAACCAAGCTACTGTAGAACCCCAGGCCCCTCCTGAGAGGGCAGGGATAGAGCCGGAGGCTGGAAATACGCTTTTCACCGCCTCTGAGGTTTCAAGGGTACGATCCCAGCTTATCTTCCTCAATACCGGGTTCGGGGTTTTAGCGGTGTTAATTATCTTCATTACCCTGGGGCTGCTCTCCCGGCGGCTTCAGGGTGCTCCTAACCGGATGCTGGCCCATGGTACGGAATCTCCCGATTTTGAAGGACCGCCGATGATATCCTTGTTTGTGAAGGATCAGAGTACTACCTTAGATAGACGGAACCTACACATCCTTAAAGCAGGGCATTCTTTAAGCCTGGGGGGAGGTAAATCGGATTTTCTTATATTCCTCGTACCTGTACCGCCTCATATTGCCCGAGTGTATTTTGATGGGACCTATTATTACTTTATTCCCCAAAAAAACCAGTTCTTTCCAGATATTGGTTCCAAGGTAATTCAGGATTGTATAGGAAAGACCATACGGATCATCTCTGAGAAAAACTATGAGCTGCATATACGGATAGAACGGCGGGAAGATCCCTGGTATGCTTTAAGCCGCTTGCTTACGTCCATTACCTTGCCGGGGTAAACCTCCCACCCGCTGAAAGGGGTCTCTGGGTGTCCCCATAGAAAACATAGATGCTCCTATTCCCTCCTTTACAGAACCTGAAAACCATTGTACCGTAACAATCACGGTAGGAGGAGCGTAGTAACCGTCATGATTGATTTGACCCTTAATAAACCGGTTCTGGAAAAGAACATTCGTAAGGCTCAGGAGAAGGGGGTTATCATCCCCACCTTTACGCAGATGCAAGACCCTGGGCAGATCCCGGAGGCTATCAAAGAAAGGCTGAAAACCATCGGGTTGTGGGATGTGGATCCCCTGAACCTCTTCAGAATAAGCTGGAAAAACGAACCCAAAGCCTCAGGCGGGCTTTACGGAAGGCCCAATATGATTGAGCTGCCCCAGAGCCTCACCGGGGTGCAGGCCCGGATCATCTGTATGGTAGGGAAGTTCTTTCCCACAGGCTGCCACAAGGTAGGGGCGGCTTTCGGCTGCCTCGTGCCCCGGCTGGTAACCGGACAATTCGACGCCTCAAGCCAAAAAGCGGTCTGGCCCTCTACAGGTAATTACTGCCGAGGGGGGGCTTTCAATTCCAAGCTCTTAGCAGTGGATTCAGTGGCCATCCTCCCTGAAGGGATGAGCCGAGAACGGTTTGATTGGCTTAAAACCATAGCCGGGGAAATCATCGCCACTCCAGGTACCGAATCCAATGTCAAGGAAATCTTTGACAAGACCCATGAACTGAAAGCTACTCGGAAGGATGTGCTCATCTTCAATCAGTTTGAAGAAATGGGGAACTACCTCTGGCACTACCAGGTGAGCGGAAGGGCCATTGCCGAAGCCTTTGAGGGCATCAAAGGGGCGAAAGACACCTTTGCCGGGGTCTGTCTTAGTTCTGGTTCCGCCGGTACACTGGGGAGTGGAGATTACCTCAAGCAGCGATACCCCCAGAGTAAGATCGCCGTGGGAGAGGCGCTGCAATGCCCGACCCTCCTCAATAATGGATTCGGCGCGCACCGGATCGAAGGTATCGGCGATAAGCATGTACCTTGGGTGCACAATGTGAAGAACACCGACTTGGTTATTGCCATCGACGACGCGGACCCCATCGCGCTGCTCCGCCTGTTCAACGAAGAGGCTGGTAAAGCCTACTTGGTCAAAGAAGCGGGCTTACAGCCTGAGCAAGTGGAGACCCTCTCCTACATGGGAATTTCCGGTATTGCCAATATGCTGTGCGCCATCAAGTTTGCCAAGTATTATGAGCTTTCTTCCCATGAGGTGGTGGCCACTGTGCTTACCGATTCGGTGGAGATGTACCGATCCCGTCTTGAGGAGCTCCGGCAGGAATACGGAGAATATCAGACCCGTACTGCCGCCGTGGACTTTGGGCGGAGCTTACAGGGGATCCGGACCGATGCGATGCGGGAACTCTCCTATACCGATCGTAAGCAGTTGCATAACCTGAAGTACTACACCTGGGTCGAACAGCAGGGACGGACCGCAGAAGCCCTCGAGGATCAGTGGTATCACCAGGAACGGTCCTTCCAAGGGGTGCAGAGCCAGGCTGACGAAATTGACGCCCTGATCAGGGCATTTAATGCAGAGACCGGCCTCTTAGCAGGTCTGTAATCAAGAAAGCGGGAACGTTTCAAGAGGGTTGACGGCTGGGGCCAAGCCTCGGACCAGGAGCACTGAGGAACCCCTCTTTTGCAGCAACCCGGTCAAGGATGGACAACGAAAATGGGCAAGGAAAAAAATATCCTAGGGGCGGTGTGTATTACCTGCGGCGCAGAACATGAGGCAGAGGATCATACCTATACCTGTACGAAATGCGGCGGAGTCTTAGAGATCATCTATGATTACCGGTATATCAAATCCCAGTTGACCCGGGAAAAGCTCCTGAACCGGCGAGAGTATTCCCTGTGGCGTTATCTGGAGTTGCTTCCCATAGCTGAGGGAAGTAAACTCAGCCCCTTGCGGGTGGGCTGGTCCCCTCTGTATCGGGCGGAGAAACTGGGGGAGTTTTTGGGACTTACAAGGCTCTATATCAAGGACGACGGCCTTAATCCCACGGCCAGTCTCAAGGACCGGGCCTCTGCTGTCGCAGTAGTCCGGGCGGTCCATGCGGGGATGACTACGGTGGCTTGTTCTTCTACGGGTAACGCTGCCTCGTCCCTGGCAGGAAACGCCGCGGCTATGGGACTTAAGTCAGTTATCTTTGTACCGGAGCGGGCGCCTCAGGGTAAAGTTACCCAGCTCTTGATCTTTGGCGCCCAGGTTATCAGCGTCCAAGGAACTTACGAGGATACCTTCCGGCTTTCTGCTGCGGCCATTGAGCAATGGGGCTGGTATAACCGGAATGCAGCGATCAACCCCTATCTTTCAGAAGGGAAGAAGACGGTGTCTCTGGAGATTGCGGAGCAGCTTGGGTTCAAGGCCCCGGATTACGTGGCGGTTTCGGTGGGGGATGGTTGTACCATTGCAGGGGTGTGGAAGGGATTCAAAGACCTCCATGCCTTGGGATTCATTGAAACCCTCCCGAAACTCATCAGCGTTCAGGCGGCGGGGTGTTGTCCGGTGAACCGGGCCTTTGCCACAGGTACGCCTATTGCATGGATGGAGGAGAACACCTTGGCGGACAGTATTGCTGTGGGGGTTCCGCGGAACGGTGAAAAGGCCCTCCGGGCTATCCGGGAATCTCAAGGTCTTGTGGTGAACGTGTCAGATGAGGAAATTCTCGCCGCCATGCGGCTCTTGGGAACCACTAGTGGGATCTTTGGCGAACCTGCAGGGGTAACCGGTACTGCAGGGCTGAAGAAACTTACGGAACAGGGCCTCATCCCCCCAGATGCGGTGGTAGTCTCTCTAGTCACTGGCAATGGGCTTAAGGATGTGGTCTCTGCTCAAAACGCAGCCGGTTCTCCTCTGTGTATCCCCCCGGATTTGAGGGTGCTCACCAAGGCGATACAGGGCTAA
>JAITAI010000243.1 GCA_031284195.1 Treponema sp. | reverse complement strand
GGACGCAAAAAACTATGGGATCGGCTTAATTCCGGAAGACAGAAAAAATTTGGGTGTGGTACTGAATAAGGCTATTGACTGGAACATTACCTTGACAATCCTTCAAAGAATTTCCCAATGGGGTATTTTAAACAAAAAGAAGGAAAATAGAATAGCTAAAAATTATTCAGAGAACCTCAAGGTAAAAACACCTTCTTTGAAACAAAAAGTTAAACTCTTGAGTGGTGGAAATCAGCAGAAAATAGTCCTGGCAAAATGGATGGCGACTGATCTAAAGGTTATCATTTTCGATGAACCAACAAGGGGTATTGATGTCAATGCCAAGCATGAAATATATAAACTCATCAACGGACAGGTAAAAAAAGGTATGGCAGTTATTATGATCTCATCGGATATGGAAGAGCTTTTAGGAATGTCTGACCGCCTGATCGTTTTTTCGGAAGGCGGATTAAGCGGAGAACTTAAAAAAGAAGAATTCTCGCAAGCCAAAGTACTTGAATATGCATCAGGTAAATAGGAGGAATTGCTATGAAAATACTGAAAAAAATTCAAACTCTGGGTATTTACCTGGCGCTAATTTTTTTGGTTATTCTTTTTGCTTTTTCAAACAAGGCTTTTCTGACACCGGGGAATTTTATAAATATTCTCCGGCAGACTTCAAGCCTTGGTATTATGGCAATCGGAATGACCTTTGTTATGCTAACAGGCGGCGTTGATCTTTCGGTGGGCACCCAGGTTTCCATCGTTGGAATAAGTACCGCATATTTTATGATAAATACGGGAATGAACCCCGTGCTGTCTGCTGTTTTGGGGTTCCTCGTCGGGTTCACAATAAGCCTTGTAAATGGGATTATTGTAACAAAGACAAGAATACCGCCCATGATTGCGACTTTGGGTATGATGCAGATTGTAAGGGGATTAAGCTATACCATCTGCAATGGGCTTCCCATATTCGGCTTTCCTAAGAGTTTCGCTTTTATCGGACAAGGGAGCATAGGCATAATTCCTTTCCCGATAATATTGTTTCTGATATGTACGATCATTGGTTCCTTAGTGTTAAATAAAACGGTTTTCGGCAGGGAACTGTACGCCATTGGAAGCAACCCCGAAGCAACAAGGTTATCTGGAGTAAACGTCAAGAGAGGCACTTTACTGGCCTATATCACCTGTGGTATTTTTACCGGTATCGCCGCGATCATTACTCTTTCAAGGATTAATGCGGGGCAGCCGACTTCAGGCATAGGACAAGAGATGAACGTTCTTACGTCAATAACCCTCGGCGGGGTAAGTTTTACCGGCGGGGAAGGTAAAATATCCGGCGTTATTGCCGGTGTCCTGATCCTCGGTGTTTTGAGCAACGGTATGGTAATGGCTGGCCTCGGCGAATATCTCCAGCTTATACTCAAAGGGCTAGTGCTCCTTTTCGCCCTCTGGCTTGGCGGTTTGAAGGAAAAATAAAAAATGCAGATAGTGCCAGACATTTATCTTGTGGCCGGTGGTGTATATGGCGAAAATTCCAATGTGTACCTTATAAATACCGGAAAAGAACTGGTCCTCATTGACAGCGGTTATGATGAACGTCAGTTACAAACGATTGAACAGTCAATAACCGATTGGGGACTTTCGGCTTTGCCCATAACGCATATTCTCTTTACCCATTGCCATTTTGACCACAGTGGCAATGCAGCCTATTTCGAGAGGCGCGGGGTAAAACTATACGCCGAAAAGGATGACGCCGAAGCGATGATCCAGGGTGATGACAGGACCATAGGTTTTGCGTTTAGAGGGAGAAAATTCCTAAAGTGCGAAAACATACATGTCTTTGGCAAAGAAAAGGAATCCCTTACTATTGGCAGATTTATCATTGAAGCTATTCATGTTCCAGGCCATACCAGAGGAAGCGCGCTTTATGTTCTTAAAACCGGAAATAAAGATATAGTCTTTACCGGCGATTTTATGTTAATAAAAGGCAACAACGAAGACGCTGCTCTCGGATGGAACGGCGGCGTTGACTATAACAAGAAAGCCTATTTTGAATCCATTAAAAAGGCCAAAGAACTTGATTGTGATATTCTGCTCTGCGGCCACGGCGCTCCATGTATGAGCGGCGGTTCAGAAATCCTGAATATGCTTTACAAAGAAGCCTTGGTACATCTGCGGGATTAATAATTCAGCCGGTATATGGCAATTTCGTCAGTTTCGCGGTTTGCCGAAACAAGAAAATCTTTCCCGTTGTCATTAAACCGCAACACATTAGCCGAACCACAATTTTGGTCAATGGTAATCACCTCATAATCATCAAGGCTGTTAAACACAAAAGCCAGAAGATCCATTCTGCCTTTCCGGCAGCCGGTAATAAAAACAGGTTTGCCGGAAATAACCCCGCCATATAGGGCGTGAAGAAATTCAAGTTTTTCTTTGTAGATTGACACCTTCTCGAATTTCTCATTTGTCTTTTTATAAAAAGTAATGGTATCTCCATGAAACGGCGACAGGGTTATTAACTCATCTTCGCCGTCATTGTCTATGTCGAGGAAAAGGGCGTCACTTGCCGGGTCGGAAATCAGTTTTTTAACTTCCCAATGGCCGGATGTGCCATCGGGAGGCATGAAATGAAATACCCCCTGTTCACAGGAAACAACCGCGCTTTCTTTTCCGTTTCTGGAAAGTTTATAATATCCATGATTTCTTAACAGGCCGCCCTGTATTATGTCTAAATCCCAAATAGCATACTCAGGAAGGGCGTTAAGATCTTCAGGAAGTCTTATGGCGTATACCTTGCCGGGCGAAGACCAGTCGTCTTTACCGGTATGATCTGATTTAAGTGTACAGGCAATGAGATAATACGCCCCGTTGCTTGATAAAATATCAAAGCGGTGGACAAAAGGAAGGCGGACAATATCTCTGATATGCCATTTACCACCGCAAGAAGGTGAAATATGGATAATTTTAGCTTCTTTAGAATCATTGGGAGAGTAAAATTCTTGAGTAGCCAAAAATTGCCCGTTTGTACCCGGCAGGGGTACGATGGACATAACCCCGCCGGTATTTTCCCAGATAGTTTCCTCAAGAACGCCGTCCAAGTTGTACATCAGACATTTGTTGACTTTCTCCGGCCCGACAATGATATGTTTTTTCCGGTTATATTCCAGAAGGGCAAGGGAATAGCATTTTTCCATGTGGCCGATACTTATCTTTTCAAAGGTCATCGCCGTACTCCTGTTTATAGTATTGAACGGAAAGGAACATTCGGCTCATCGGTAAAGCAGTCCTCGAAACCGCGCCGGTAATGGTACTTAACCTTGTCCCTGTCTTCAGGCCACGTGTACTTTCCGCCGACATCCCAGATAAAGGGCTTAAACTGGTAGTCCAGGGAATCCTTTTTAAAGCGGTAAAGCATAAGGATTTCTTCAGGATCGGCCTTGAAATTGGTCCACACATCGTAATGGAACGGTATCACTATCTTACATTGCAAGGCCTCGGCCATTCTGAGAATGTCAACGGAAGTCATTTTGTCTTGATTCCCTACCGGGTTTTCTCCATAGGAACCAAGAGCAATATCAATTTCATGATCCTTCCCGTGCTTCGCGTAGTATGTGGAATAATGCGAATCCCCTGAGTGATAAACAGAACCTGCCGGGGTTTTGATAAGGTAATTTACCGCTTTTTCGTTCATATCAATGGGGCATATTCCACGAATGTCCTTGTCTGTGGTTACCAGACACGTCCTGTCAAAGGAATCAAGGACAATAATTTCACTGTCCTTAACCATAATCCTGTCGCCGGGTTTGACAACACGGCACCGGTTTTCGGGAACACCGTAGCCCAACCATTTTTCTACGCTTTTTAAGGGACCAATGAAGGGAACATGACCTTCGCAGTTTTTAATAACCGCTGCGGCAAAAAAAGGATCGATATGATCATTGTGGTAATGGGTGGAAAGAACCGCGTCAACCTGAGTAACCGCGAAGGGATCATATACAATCGGGGCAGCCCGGAGGTTCGGCTGGGTTAGCCTTCCCCCGGTCATGTTCCGCATCTGGTGGAAAGGTTCCATTTCCTTCGTTTTCTTGCTTCTTTTGCCGTTTCCAAACCATAGATCAATGGCAATATTGGTCTGGTTCTCGGACTTTATCCAAATACCCGTACAGCCAATCCACCACATTGCGAAAGTACCGGGTTTTACTTGTTCCTGATCAATTTCCTCATTCAGCCAGGTGCCCCATTCGGGAAACGCGCCCAATACCCAACTCTCACGGGTAATTTCTGAAATCTTTGTCATACTTTCCCTCCTATACCGACTTATAAATTCTATTGTAAAGCTCATTCACTTCTTGTTGCTTTATGGTATAATTTGCCGTTTTTATGTCATTGGGAACAAATTCATCCTTAACGTCATTGCCACGTAACTTGCTAAAAGCCTGTTCAGGATTGTCAAAAATCCTGAACGCGCAAAGCGCGGTTATTAAGGCTCCTATAGAAGTTGATTCCGTATTCTCAAGGTGTACCAGTTTAAGGCCGGTAACATCGGAGAATATTTGATTGATAATTTTACTGTTGGACAGTCCCCCGCTGACAACAACCTGTTTAATATCCGTATACTGCCGTATAAGCCGGATATTATTGCTAATTTTAAGGCATATTCCTTCAATAAGTGATGTTAACAATTCGCTTCTTGTCGTGGAAAGACTGATATTGGCAAAAACGGCTTTCGCCGCAGAATTCCAGTCCGGCGTTGTCCGTCCCTGGAAAAACGGCAAGACGATACTGCTGTTTTCCTTACGATACTCATGCTCAAGTTCCTCGTCAAGCATTTTGATCGTGGTTTTACCGCTGTCATAAAAATTCCTGTAGAACCAGTCAAAGGCCGATGAGCAGGTAAGTATATTCGCCTCAAGGATATACTTATTTGGCAAGGCAGCACAATTACATATCAGATCTTCTTTAAGATCCGGTGGCACGGTTTCAAGATGTGTTACCAAATAACCTCCGGTTCCCAGTACCACAGACAATACCCCTTCTTTATATACCCCTTGGCCGAGAGCGGCGCATTGCTGATCGCCTCCCGTAGTGATAACCGGAACGCCTGCCTGAAGGCCTGTCAGGGATGAAAATTTTTTTCTTGTTTTACCAACTATACTGCCCGGCTCATTCAAAACACATAAAAAATCCTCTGTTATATTAAACAGATCAAGAAGCGTCTTATCCCATTTTCTTTCACGTAGATTCATCAGGTTTGAACGGCTGCCGTATGTGTGATCCGTATTGTATTCACCGGTCATATAATAGAAAATATACTCCGGAATATTAACGAATTTGTAAACTTTGTTGTAAATCTCCGGTTTATTCCTTTTTATCCACGCCATTTTACAGCCTGAAAAAACCAAATTAACTTTAGCCCCGCTCCGTTCAAAAATGGTTCTGTTATGCGCTTCAAGTTCACGGCATATGTCAGCCGCCCTCCTGTCCTGCCACATAATCGCAGGTATTAGGGGTGAGCCGTCCTTATCAACCGCAATGATAGAAGAACGCTGGGCGCTTACCGCGATGGCGTCAACAGATTTAGAGGTTTCGACTATATTCTTTACGATGCTTGTTACGGCATTTTGCCAATCGCAAACGTTCTGTTCTATTTCTTCTTTTGAAATATAACGGGCCTGATACTGTACCTGAGTAGAGAACAGCTTTTCTCCTGTATCTGAAAAAAGAATGCCTCTCATGCTGGAAGTTCCAATATCAATAACCAGTATATTCATTATTCAAGCCCCTTGCTGATTTTTAGTTTACATATCCGCATAGAGGCGATTGCTTTTTTATGGAAATTTGCACAAATGTGCGTTTCTGAAGAAAAAGCAGAACCCGTGAAAGAAAAATGGGAAGATAATAATGAGGTATAAAATGCTGGAAGAATTGAAAGAAAAGGTATGGAAGGCTAATCTCCTCCTTCCTAAATACGGCCTTGTAACTTTTACCTGGGGAAATGTGTCGGCCCTGGATAAGGAAAAGGGTCTCGTGGTCATCAAACCATCGGGGGTCGAATATGACATGATGAAACCCGCCGACATGGTAGTAGTAGACCTGAACGGGGCAAAGATCGAGGGAAACCTTAATCCTTCCTCGGATACGCCTACCCACCTTGAACTGTATCGGGGTTTCCCTTCCATTGGCGGCATTGTCCACACCCATTCCCGGTGGGCAACGATTTTCGCCCAGGCCGGCAGGCCGATTCCGCCTTTGGGTACGACCCAGGCGGATTATTTTTACGGCCCCGTATCCTGTACGCGGCCCCTTACGCCCGCGGAAATTTTGGGTGATTATGAAGCCAATACAGGAAAAATTATCGTTGAAACCTTCCGCGAAAAAAAGATTGAAACCATTCCTTCGGTATTGGTGTATAGCCACGGTCCCTTTAGTTGGGGAAAAAACGCATCTGACGCGGTGCATAACGCAGTAGTCCTTGAGGAATGTGCTATGATGGCCTGGCATACCCTGATAATCGAATCGGGGAAGACTGTCATGCAGCAGGAGCTTCTTGATGTTCACTACCAGCGGAAACATGGACCGGGGGCATATTACGGACAAAGCTGCGGAGGTAAGTAATGAAGTACCGCCTCGGACTCTACGAAAAGGCTATGCCTCTGTCATTGAGTTTCGCTGAAAAATTTGACGAGGCTAAAAAAGCCGGTTTTGATTATCTGGAGCTCTCAGTAGACGAAACAGATGAAAAACTCTCTCGGCTTGACTGGACTATAGAGGATATTAAAATCGTGAGGCGATCCTCGGAAGATGCGGGAATACCTATACTTTCGATCTGCCTTTCGGGGCACCGGCGTTTTCCTTTGGGAGACGATGATCCTGTTGTGCGGGAACGGAGCCTTGAGATTATGCGGAAAGCTTGTGAGCTTGCCCTCTCTATAGGTGTACAGGTCATTCAGATAGCTGGTTATGATGTGTACTATAAATCTTCAACAGAAACAACCAAAGCATTTTTCATGGAAAACCTGGCCCGTTCTGTTGAATACGCTGCGGGAACTGGGGTGGTCCTGGCCTTTGAAACAATGGAGACGCCTTTTATGAATACCGTTCAAAAGGCAATGGATTGGATAAAAAAAATCAACTCCCCTTGGCTCAAGGTGTATCCGGATCTGGGCAACATAACCAACGCCGCGAAAAGTGAAGGTGGGGATGTCATGCAAGACCTTGAAACTGGCCGGGGAAATATCGCAGCCTTGCATCTCAAAGAATCAAAACCCAACGTGTTTCGAGAAGTCCCCTACGGTACGGGACACGTTGATTTCGCCTCAGCCTGCCGTATGGGCCG
>JAITAI010000231.1 GCA_031284195.1 Treponema sp. | reverse complement strand
AAGAGCTTGCAGGGAGGCGTGTTGTTATTGAACATATACATGCCAAAATAAAAACATGTAAGAGCATGGCATATCCTTATCGGGGTCATTGCGATAATCGACATTCGCTAAGGATGACCTTAATTTGTGGTATTATAAATTATGACAGAAAAACTTAGAAGGTTATTAAACAAGTTTAATGGCGCCGGTAAAAACTAAAAAATTATACGGTTTGTCTATTGCATTGACAAAATCTCAAAACCGTAATTATATAATAATCAGCAATTTTTGGAAAGAGTTTAATGTCAAATTATGTTTTTATGATTTGCCGAAACAAGCCGGTGGAAATTGGGAAAAATATGGAATGACTTATAAAGTAGGAGATATTTATAAAATACTTTTGTGGAATTCCGGTTGAAAATGAATATGCCAATAACAATTTTGAAGAATATAAAATTTCTGAAGGCAATTATGCTGTATTTCAGCATAAAGGTGCAATGTATAATTTAAAAAATACATTATTTACAATTTATAAAAAAATTATACCTGAAAATAATTTGATATTAAATCAATCAGAATATTTTCATTTTGAATTATATAATCATAAATTTAGATGGAATAATAATGAGTCAATAATAGAAATATATATACCAATAAATAATAATTAAAAATAATGGAGTACAGGCGGTACTGCATATAACAGGTCTGTTTACCCCTCTTTCAAAGAAAAACACCGTGATGTGGATCAACCTGAAACGGTCATGGATAACCGATGATCCCTTAAATTGAATTCCCCGTGGTGTCAGGCGCCTTTTGGGTATGAGAACTTGGGGAGCGGAGGTGCTTGTCTAAGGGAGGCGGTGCACTGATGCTTCCTCGATAGAACACCTTGGGGTACACCGAGATCCTCAGTTTTTTCTCCAATACCGCAAGGCGGCGCAGCTCTTCCCCATCCCCAAGGGTCACCATAATACCCCGCTGCCCTGCCCGGCCTGTACGGCCTGCCCGGTGGATATAGCCCTCCCTATCTGGTACGTCCAGGGCAACCACATAGCTAATGCGGGGAATATCCAGTCCCCGGGCAGCAAGATCGCTTGAAACCAGAACCCGGGCCCTGCCGGCTTTGAAGTCCTCTAGGGCCTGTTTCCGGGTCTTTTTATCCATCTCACCGTAGAGACCCATCGCAGCTATATGGTGGTATTGCAGTTGAGAAACGATGTTCCCCACCTGCCCTCCTCGATTGCTAAAGATCAATACCTTCTTCGCCATTGTTGCAACAAGAAAGGAACAGAGCAGAGAAATCTTTTTCCTGGTCTCGCTGAAAAGGGCCCAGTGTTGTATCCTTTCCCGTAAAATCTCCTGTTCGTCGCTTGCCACGGCGAGTATGGGCTCCCCCATCAGGGGTAGGAGCCGTTCCCGGCTTCGGGCAGACATGGTAGCCGAACATGCCGCAGTTTGACGGATAGGATTGATACGGCTTACCAAGTCCTGAGTTTCTGGGAAGAGTTCATCGGCAATAAGCCTGTCCCCTTCATCCAGAACCAGGGCTTTAATCCAGTCCAACTTGAGCTTCCCCATACGGGCTAGTTGTAAGAGCCGGGCAGGGTTTCCCACGATTACCTGGGGTTTATCCTTTTTAAGGGTCTCGATCTGCCGATGCATATTCGCCGAACCGATGATGAGACTCATCTTGACCAGGGTTCCTCCAGGACCTTCTTTCATAAGAAAATCCCCTTCTTCCTTAATTTGAGCACATAGTTCCAAGGTAGGGGCGATGATCAAAAGAATCGGCCCGGAAGCCCCGGCAATGCGGCATACCTCAGCACTCAGAAGCCGCTCAAACAAGGGCAGCAGGTACGCAAAGGTTTTTCCCGTACCAGTAGCGGAACGAAATATCAGGTTCTCACCAGCTAAAAGCCGGGGGATAGCCAGCTTTTGTATCGCTGTAGGATGATGAATCCCCCGTTCCGAAAGTCGCTGGATAAAAAAAGGGGATATCCCCAGATCCGTATATGAAAAAGGTACATTCAACGCCATGTTTGTCCTCTCTATCTTGGTACTATACTATTCGATGCCCTCTTAGATCAGGGTCTTTTCCTGATCCCTGAGCGGGGTCTGTCTTCTCCTCTGATCGAGGTTCGATCCTTCCGGTGATCGAGGTTCGATCCTTCCGATGATCGAGGCTTGATCCTTCCCCTGATCGAGGCTCGATCCTTCCCGCGATCGAGGTTTGATCCTTCCCCTGATCGAGGCTCGATCTTTCCCGTGATCGAGGTTCGATCCTTCCCACGATCGAGGCGCTTATGCAGCGGGAGGTTCGGGCTTCGGGACAAGCAACCGGGTTGTCGAACAAGTCTATGCAAGACCCTCCTAGATCACAGTCTTTTCCTGCCAACGGCCGTGAAGCCAGCGCCAGGTATAACAGGTCCCCCGAACAAGGAAATCCCCGGCCATACCGAACCATACCCCGGCCGCTCCAAAACCAAAAACAGCGGCTAACCCATAGGAGAGACTTAACCGAACCGTAAACATGGATACACTCGCGAGGATCATGCAGAACCGCGCATCCCCTGCGGCCCGTAGGGCATTGGGGAGCGCAAAACTCAGGGGCCACGCAATGGAGGAGGAGATACAATGAATCGATAAAAACCTTTTGGTCAGCTCATGGGCTTCAGCGCTGAGGCTAAAGCAACTTACCAGGGGTTCCATACATAAAAAAATCAGCAGGTTTAAAGAGATCAGCACTCCATAGGCTAAATACAAGAGCTTTTTGGTGTATGCCTTGGCTCCCCTATAGTCCCGGGCCCCCACGCATTGGCCGACGATGATCAAGATGGCCATACCGAAACCCTGACCAGGCATGTAGATAAAGGAGCCAATGGAGCTGGTAATGGCGTTGGCTGCAATGGATGGGGTACCAAAGGTACTCACCAGCCTGGAGACCAGGAGTTTGCCGATTTGGAACATGGAGTTTTCCAGCCCGCTGGGTATTCCTATGTTCAAAATACGGCGAATCATGGCAAGATCTACCGGTGTTTTAGATATCCCTGCGAGAGAAACCGGTCCAGCCCGGTGGGACATGAGCAGGGTACTCAATACCACTGCCGCCGCAGCCCGGCTTACCAAGGTGGCAATAGCCGCACCTGCAACCCCCATCTGAAAACCAAAGATGAGGAGGGCGTTTCCACCGATGTTCAACCCATTTACCAAGAGGGCAACCAGCATGGTTATCCGGCTATTGCCCATGCTGCGGAACAGGGAAGCTCCGGCATTATAAACCGCCAAAAAAGGATACCCCAAGGCACTGAGCCAAAAATAAGTCTCCGCAGCGGTCAGCACTTCAGGGGCAATATGCCCATAAATAAACCCCAAGAGGAGCCGATAGGAGAGGAGGGTGAGGCCCATGATGATAAGGGATACCCAGAGGCTCACATGCATGAGCTGCTTGGATGCTCGGCTTGCATTTTTTAGGTCCTTACGGCCTATGTATTGACTGACCACCACCGAGCCGCCGGTGGAAAGGGCCCCAAACGCGATGACCAGCAACACATTGATAGCATCCACCAGGGATACCCCTGAAACAGCGGTTTCTCCCACGGTACTTACCATCACCGTATCCGCTATTCCTATGGTAACATTGAGGACTTGCTCCACTATCAGGGGCCAGAGAAGACGAAACAGCTCAGCATTAGTCCACTGTTCTGTCAGAGGCTTTGTATTCAAAAAAATACCTTATATCAATGAAACGAGGCGATACTAGAAACCCCGATGAAGTGGAGTGGCATGATATGAGTATGCCCCTTCACCGGATAAACCGGGTACTTCCAGGACGCATTAGGGTTCTATCCGTTTTCGGTCCCGGGGAAAGAGGCTGGCTTCCTTTACATTGCTAAGCCCCAGGATTTTCTGGGTGAGCCGCTCGCAGCCTATTGCAAAGCCGCCGTGAGGGGGACAGCCATACTGAAAGACCCGGTACCCTGCAATGGCTTCCTCTTTCAGGCCAAACTTAGGCAGTACCTCCAGGAGGGCCTTATAATCATGCTGCCGCCTGCCTCCGGTGGTGATCTCCAGCCCTCGAAACAGGGCGTCAAAGCTCATGGTTCGTGTGGTATCCAAGGGGTAAGTATAAAACGGCCGATACCGCCGAGGAAACTCATTGACAAAAACCAGATCCGTCCCCTTTTCCCGGAGGGCCCAATCGCAAAGGAGCCGTTCAGCTTCGGGATTGATATCAAAGATTCGAGCCTTTTGCTTTGTATCCCCTGAAGATGACTCAGTATTGACAATCTTGAGGGCCTCTTCGTAAGGTATGATAGGGGCTTGGTAGACCGCCTGGGCATCGGGAACCAGGGTATTCCATAGCGCCAGTTCCGCGGAGTTTTTCCGGGCGAGCTCGGTGAAGATATGGGACAGGATACCCTTTTCTAGGTCGATAAGATCCTTTTCTGACTCAATAAAAGCCATCTCCACATCCAGGGAAACATACTCGTTCAAGTGCCGGGGGGTGTCGTGTTTTTCCGCCCGGTATGCCGGGGCAACCTCAAAGACCCGTTCGAGACCGCTGGCTACCATAATCTGCTTGTAAATCTGAGGCGACTGGGCAAGGTACATCTTTTTATCAAAGTACTCCACTTCAAAAAGTTCAGCTCCCCCTTCGGTACCGCTGCCGACGAGTTTGCTGGTTTTAATTTCAGTAAAATCCTGTCCCCGGAGGTACTGAGCAAAGGCTTCGATGATAGTGGACTGTACCTTGAAGATGGCTCGAATTTTGGGGTTCCGCAAGGAGAGGGCCCGATGGTCCAAGATAGCTTCAAGACCGATCTTCCCGGTGTCGGCATTTACCTGATAAGGGAGATCCGGGGCAGCCCGGGCAATACATTCCACCTTATGCCCCCTGAGTTCAACCCCTCCCGGGGCCTTTTCATTCAAAGCAGGAACACCCGCCACCTTGATAGAGGATTCCAGCGTGAGGCCGGACATATCGAAATCCGCAGCTTCCGACAACACCAACTGCAGGATACCGGAACGATCCCGGAGGATAACAAAGGTGATGCCTCCCAGTTCCCGAATCCGGTGTACCCAGCCGAACACCTCCACGGTTTCACCGGGCTTATCCCGGCATGTTTGAGCTATATCTTTTGCGAGAACACGCATGATTTTATCTCCATAAGACTATCCTACCGATAAGCCTAGGGAATGTAAACAAGCGGGTATAGATTTCAATTCGGAAAGCCGCTCCTATCGGATGGAGGTAATTAAAAAAAGCGATGAACCATAAGCCGGGTTCTGTACGGTACCTGCTCATTACAGCATGTACCGGCTGTCATCTATCTGGCAGGATCCTCCCGGATCCTATCCACGCAGTCTACCCGCGGCATAAAACGGGCCGTTTTACCGCTGTTTGACTTTGCTCCTGATGAGGCTTGCCGTGCCGGAATCGTTACCGATCCCGCGGTGGGCTCTTACTCCACCCTTTCACCCTTACTGTATTCCCCCTACCAGGACCTGGTCAGGGGAATGGCAGCGGTTTACTTTCTGTTGCGCTTTCTGTCGGAAACTTCTTGCAGCCCCCGCCCGGGAGTTACCCGGCATCATGCCCTGCGGAGCCCGGACTTTCCTCACCATATACGGTTACACCGCCTATGACGCGACAGCATAGTTCATCGCTTTAACAACCAAAAACATATTTCACGGGGCTACGCATGAAGCACCTACGCGGGTCTTACCCCTGTATCCAATCGAGGGAAAACCCTCAAACCACTGGAATATACTTCATGAAACGTGCTAGTCATCATAGTCGATGTTGATTTTTTCTTCTTCCTCTTCATCCTCTTCTTCGTAGTCGTCGTCTTCCATATCATCCAAGTCCGCAAGACTGCCTGCATCTTCAATATCGAAAAAGTCCTCTTCCCCTTGCTCGGATTCTTCATAGAAGAGGATCCGGGAACAATAAGGACAAAAAACGATCTCTTCTCCCTGGCGAATCGTATTGGCAAATTGGGCGGGAAGTATCATGTGGCAGCCCATACAGACCCCTCCCTTGATGGCCACTATGCCCCGGCCCATCTTGTTTCTAATGATCCGTTCAAACTTAAAGAGGATCTCTGAATCAATATCCGGGGTTACAGCCCGTTCTTGTTCCATAAGCTGTTCAACCTGGGCTTTCTTTTCCGTGATTTCTACTTCGATACTCGCTCGGCGTTCCGCTAATTCCGCTTCTTGCTGCTGGATCAACGCGGCGTTTTGCCGCATCTGCTCGTCCAAATCCAGTAAGATCCGTTCTTGGAGCTGCAGCTCTTTCCGGTACTGTTGTTCTTTGTCAGAAGCATCTCTAATTTCTTTATCCAAGGCCTCATATTCCCGCTGAGTATTGATGGAATCCATGTTTTTTTCAGCATGTTCCCGGGAATGTTCCGCTTCCATCAAAAGGCTGCGGTATTCCGCTTCTGCCAGCCGCGCTCGTTCATAGTCTTGATTCTTCTCAATAAAGGTCTTTTTGAGCCGAGCTAATAGTTCCTCTTGGGCATTGAGAATCTTAGGTATCTCTTGAATATCATGTTCTAAGGTGATTTTTTGAGAGAGGATATCCTGTAAGGTCCGCAGATTCTCAAAAATTGTATCCATTGTCATCGTGTATCCCCTTAATATGGTTTATACTTCTAGGTCTCATAAGGTGACGGCATAGGCACCCTTTGATTGGTAAACCGTTCCCCCTGTTTATTGGATATCAGGACTGTAACGCATCCTTTAGTGGTCTAAATAATCTTTTAAACGACGGCTCCGTTTGGGATGCCGCAACCGGCGCAGGGCTTTTGCCTCGATCTGCCGGATCCGTTCTCGGGTAACATTAAAGTACAACCCCACCTCTTCCAGGGTAAGGGAATAGCCGTCATCCAGGCCGAAACGCATCTTGAGCACTTCCTGTTCCCTGAGAGGCAGCGTGGAAAGCACCCCGGAAAGCTGTTCCTGCAATAAGGTAAAGGCCGTGAGGTTGGCGGGATTTTCCACTTCCTTGTCTTCAATAAAATCCCCTAAGAGGGAATCTTCTTCTTCTCCAATGGGGGTTTCCAAAGATATGGGCTCCCGTGCGACATTCTTCACGGATTTCACCCGTTGGGTGGTCCAGCCGAGCCGCTCGGCGATCTCCTCATCCGTAGGCTCCCGGCCCAGGACTTGCATGAGCTGCCGGGATTCCCGGACCACCTTGTTGATCTGTTCTATCATGTGTACCGG
>JAITAI010000210.1 GCA_031284195.1 Treponema sp. | reverse complement strand
CGTTCAGGTTTGGGAATATCCACGTTGAAATCAATCTCCACAAAGTACACATATTCTCCTGCTTCATCACGCAAAAAGATGGGGAAATAGGTTCCATCTTCATTACTTATCACCTCTTTATGCAAATAAAAATCAAAAATCGACCATGGTTTATCTAGGACCATTTCCACCGACGGCCGGGTATCTGAGGATGTCCGGTAAAACTTGAAACTCATGTTTTTGTCAATCGGGGTACCTTCGGCCAGGCTGATTTTTTCATTCATATAGGTGTTAAGGGATTTAGAGGTTTTCCCAGAGGTGGAGACCTCTACGTATCTGAAACGGCTTACCGCAAGCAGGCGGCTGCTCAGGGAAAGTTTCCCCTGGACATCAATGGGCGGCTGAGAGAGAGTCCAGATCAGCGGCTTTTTGGCGTCCACTGCCGCTGCAGCAAACTGATAGATAGTCTGGGCCCACGTCTGGGCAGCGGCACCCTTGAAGAGGATCGGGTGCAGTATGGGTTCTAGGGGATCCGCTTCTTCGGTAGATTGTACCGGTAAACCACCGGCCCCCATGTCCTGTAACAAGAGCGCTATATCTTCCAGGGTATTAAGGGATAAGACCTCCTCCCGAAGCCCGTCAGCGAGGAGGGGGAATACCCGGAGACTTTCAAGTTTTTCGGAAAAGGCGTCTAACTTTAAACGGCAATAGGTATTTGACAGGATACTGATACCGTTCATGATAAAATCATTCCACCAGCCGATGTTGATATTTCTGGTATCCGAATACACGGTCATATAGGTGTCTTTGATTTCATCCAGGGATAAAGACCGGATATGTTTAAAGGCCGGCTCCACTTCTGCGGGCAGTTTGCTCCAAGCCGTAAGCATACGATCCGCGTCGGCGCTGAGGAAAGCGGAAAGCAGCTTTATCCGGTCGTTCAGGGAGGTAATGTAATCGGTTTTTTCCCGTTTGAATACATCGGATAATACCACATCATTGACATCATTTAATATGCCGATACATTCGGTGTAGAGGGACTGAAGTACGGAATTGATCTGGTAGGGTTTAGTTTGATTTACCCGTACCCGGTATTCCCGCCACCCCAGAGAGGGAACATAGGCCCTATCGGGGTAATTCCCCCAATAGCTCAGATATAAACCAAGGTAGGTGCTGAAAGACTCGGTCTGATAGAGCCGATCCTTGTTTTGGAGAAATTTCGGTTCTTCCTTCAACGTAATATACCGAGTAAATAAATCGTTATATGCGGCAATACCATCGGTTATCTCTTTTACTATCCCTGGATCATAGCTCTTATTAAAATGGATCTCCCCCAAGGCACTTTGAATTGCCCGGCCAGAGAGGGAAAATATCTCCCGGTCCGCTGCTTCCGAACGAACGGCTATCATCGCCGCAATGGCTTCTTGGGAACTTGAGAGAAAGTCATATTCGACGCTGAGCACTATGTACCGGTTAAGATAGGCTTGGGCTGCCAGCATGATCCTTCCGTTGGTGATAAGGGTGGAAACCTTTTCATTTTCCACAAAGGGTTTGACATAGGTTTCGTAATTATCAAAAGCAGCAATGATGTCATACTGGCCGTTCATCCAATTTAAACCCGGGGTATTTCTCAGTTTTTGCTCCTCCGGTATATCCACTGCTCCGGCAAGGTTCAAAATTTTCTCCACCACCATAAAAAGAGAATCTGCATTCGCTTCTTTGGTCATTTTTTCGGACAAGAGTTCATTGGTTTTCAGACTCAAAGCACTGACCCGCAAACTTTCAATTTCCCGGGTCAGATTACTGGAGAATTCACGCTCCAGGGCGCTGACAGTCCCCAGAACCCCGTTTCGCATTCCCTTACTCTTTATTCTGATAAACTCCATATCTTTCTGAAAAAGATCCGTATACTCTTTTACCGCATAATCGATCACCAAGTCGTTAAAAAGATAGTCGTTTATCAGGTTGTCTCCAAAAGCATCACCCCCAGACTCATTGAGTAGGGGTATAGTACCCTTTAGGAGGTCATTTTTTATTTCTTCAAAAAGCTCTCTGCCTTGGAAGATAAACCTATTTTGGGTTGCAGTTAAACTTTTCCATTCGGTAACCAGGTTCTGCACATCCCGCAGAGAAGCAGCGTCCCCAGCCTGGCGCAGGAGGAAGGTAATCCGCGCATAATTGGTAATGATATTCTGAGAAATGGATAGGAGGGTTTTTATTTTCCCGTACAACGAATCAGGATACACCGAAAGACGCTGCCACGCAGAGAGGATGATCTGCAATGCCGCGCCTTTGGCCCGGAGAAAGTCATCGGAATAGATATAAGCCGCTTCTTCTGCAAAAGTATAACGCCGATCCCTTCGGGAAAGAAAACTGTTGAGGAGCGCCCGGGAATCATTAGAAAGTTCCGGTAGCAGATAGCTTATCATCGATTCAGAAATATACTGATTGGACAGGAACAAACGCTGGAAATCTTCCGGGTTCAGTTCATCCAGCAGGGTAAAGGATTGAATCACCGAGCGCAATTCCCGGTCAAGAACCGGAGATGCAAAGGCCTGGTCCATCAATTTGGATCCCACATTTTTGAGCAAGGGGGTTCTGACGAGGCTCCCGTAGAGCTGATTGGTAATAAAAACCCGGTCCCGATATCCCATGTTGAGTTCTTGAAATACCAGCAGATCCGAAAGCAGAAACCCAAAAGAAGGGGTCAGGTTGACGTTCCGGTAGGCTAAAGCATTGTAGTAGAACTGTACCGGGGAGGAACCGCTTTTTTGCAAGCTGGGATCATTATTAAATGCAAAGGTATAGTCTCTATTTTTTATGATGATGGGAACTCCAGCCCCGCTTTTTGTCTGCAAGGTGGAAGTAAGGGAACGATAGTAATTGGTAATTTGGACGAGGGACTTGGTAAGGTCATCGACCTTGAAAAGGGCCGTGTACAGGGTGATGAGGCCGAGGATAACCAAAACCCCGCAAAGGACAAACAGGGGTATGGCCCGGTTCAGGGCTTCTTTTCTCACAAAGACCGCATGGGGGGAAGGGTTGAAGATAAACTTCTGCAGCATATCCCGAACAAAATAAGATTGGGAAACCGGAGGAGGATCCTCGGTAAGGAGAAAATCCTCGGTCTTTTCCTCAGCCAAGGCGGCAATACCGGGACTGAAAGAAACCCCCAGATCCGTGGAGGAGGTAAAGAAAAGGCCTTCGAAAACCGTATCCTTGGTTCCATGGAAGGTATCTTCACTGAATAGGGTCTCAAGATAAATATGGAGGTTGTGATAAAGACTATCGAAATTTTCAGGAAACAAAAACAGCTTTCCGGTTACATCCATCCGGTTTGACCCGCCAGAGATGCGCAGATGCAGGCCCCGGGAATTCATGCTTTTTTTATAACCTGAACGTAGCCGCTGCAACAGGCTGTTCCAAAACTGTTTAAAATCTTCGGGCTGGTAAGTACTGGTTTTATTTTCATAACCTAAGATCTGATGCCGTAATTCTCCTGAAAGCTCTAAGGCATATTCCCGGAACCCATTTACCATATCAAGTTTGGTAACTACCACATAACAGGGCAGGCGCATACCGCTGGCATCTAAAAGGTGGGCCAATTCATTGGCCATGAGGGTGGCTTTTTTACGAGTGAGGTCCCCATTGTCTGCCAAAAGCGCGTCTGCGGGAATGGTCAGGATGACGCCATCCAGCGGTTTACGGTAATGTCTGCGGCAGATCTGTTGGATGATATGGGTCCATTCCGCGCTGCTACCCTCAAGCCACCGGTCAAAAAACACCCCCCCGCTTACATCGCAGACCACTGCCTTTCCCCCAAGCCAGATCCTCACCGGGAGGCTCTTCCCTTCTCCCGCTGCTCCAGCTTTCCCTTCCGCTGCAGAGGGGGCCAATTCCAGTTCGCTGCTCTCAAGCAGGGATGATTTTCCCGAATGGGGCTCTCCCAGAAGCATGAACCAGGGTACCCCGTAAAGCCCTCTACCATGGAGGGCGGCTAAATGAAAGCCTTCCTTTAACAATTCGTTTATTTTTATAATATTATCCGAAAGCGCCTTCTTGGCCTTGTTATGTTCATCTCCCCCTTGGGTAAGTTGGGCTACATGACGCCAAATCATCAGATCTTTGAGAATATTCCGGGCTTCTTTTTCCTTGAGCTGTTTTCGCCGGGCTTTTCTAATCAAAGGCAGGATCACCAAAAGGACCAGGAACAACAGGAGGATAACCAAAATAACCTTTGCCAAGGTACTCGTTTTTATGAGATCTATAAGCCTAGGAATAAAGGAAAAAAGTTTAGCAAACATTAAGGGGCCTCATAGGGGATAGTTTTGATTTCCCGGGCCTGCACTGCAGCATCGGATAAATTCTCCCGGAACAGGTAGGTAACCTTAAAGAAGACGGCAAAATTAAAAATAAAGGAAAAAACCAAAAAGAAGATTGAAAGAATCAGGGTTATTCGCAGGGGACGTAGGAACCGTGCTTTTTTTGATCGAGCAATCCGCTTTTCCGTGGGGATCTCGACAATGGGTTCTTCCCGGATATCCAGTTCTTCCGGGAAGAGGGCCATGCATTGATTCATAGTCTTGTCGATATACCCAGGATCCTGCATATAGGCCCCTTCAAAACCCAATCCCAGCATGGTATAAAAGAGGGGGATAGTCTGGTGGGCTGCCGTGTCCCGGAGGGCTTCAGAGAGGAGGTTAAAAAACTTTTCATCGCCGGAAAGTTCGTTGTAGTTCCTGCCCAGTTCCCGCCAGTTCTTGTTAAAGGGGAAGCTGCTTTCCTGTACCATGAAGTCAATAAAGAAAACCAAAGGCCGTTCTATCTGATCATATTCCCGGCCCAAAACCGGGTCTGCTGCGGCCTTATGTTTAGCCTCTTCCAAGAAGGATACTATGTCCGCTTTGAATTTTTCTAAAGAGAGCGGAATCCCCGCTTGATTCAACTGCCAGTAATTACAAAAGCAGGTAAAAATCGGACGGCAAAGGTCTTCAAGGGTTACCGGGGTGCTCATCGCTACCTCCTATTCCACGACGGTTATGAAGAGGGACAGTTCCAGATCAGGAAGGCGTTCCCGGACATAGTCAATCACCATACCTTTTTCTTCACACATATCCCGCCACATCTTTGATGATTCGGCCAGATCCAGGCGGAACCAGAGGGTCCTATCCAAAGCCGGCAAAAACCGTGGGGGATACCGCATCCAAGAAAGTTTCATTCCTCGGATCCGTAGGGATTTTGCCCTGGGGTTGATCACTTTAAAGGTATCCCCTTCCTCTAGGCTCCGGATCACTTCCTTTGTTTCCGCACTGGTGCGGACCGCCAGGTATATTTCGTGCACATCGGCGATATCTTCGGTTTTGACGGCGACGAAAAAATAATCTTCCCCTTCCCCCTCAATAGCCGCAAAATTGAGCTTAACATACCCTGCTCCGCCTTCACTTTGAATAAAAGAACGGATATCCTTAAAAAGTTCGGTAAATACCGGCAGGCGGTCATCATGATCGTAGCGCTTGATCTCCCGGATTTCGTTTTTGGGGTTAAGCCCTAAAAGTTCCGACAAAAACGAGGCGAGCTCCAGGTACAAGGTAAAAGGAGAGATAAAACCGTCTACCAAGAGCGAATCGAGCCGGAGGTTATAGAAATTCAGGGTCCGTAACAAAAGGAGGGATCGGGCGTCATCCAACGCGTC
>JAITAI010000078.1 GCA_031284195.1 Treponema sp. | reverse complement strand
AGCCTCAGACAGGGGCAAGATGGGTATTGGTATTACCGGGGGGTTCAGCGGTCAGTCGCACAGCTTCAGAGTGTATATATGCGCAGTTCTGATCTGACCCTTCCAGGGGAAGCAGTGTCGGTTGCGGCTTTTAGAAATTCCGCGCTTCCTGAGCCCCTGGACCATGCCCCGCCAGTATTGCGTCTGGTCTTGGACGCGGTTTTTAACGTGAGCGGCCGGGATCGGGTAAATGTGGCTGCCATTATTTCCCCAGATTTTCCCTATATCCGGCATTTTTCAGAGGATACCTCTTTTTCCAGTGACCGGGAACATTGGGTTGAGTTAGTAGGGTATTATATCCATACCCATACCGGCCCCCAAGCCCTGGTAATACTCCCCGATGGCAGGGGTATAGCCGGAGACAGCCGCGGTCTTGTGACAGGTACGTCCACGGCTTTTTCCTGTCCTCCCTTACCAACGGGGTTTGTCTATACAGGAATTGGCCCTTCAGGGGATGCCCTCGTCGCGGCGTGGGAAGAACAGCAAGGCTGGAATGTGGGGTCCGTAGGACTGATGATTCTCCGCTGGGATGGTCCCTAAATAACGTGAGTTCGATGGAATACGAAGAGTCTTCGCAGGAACGCTCAGGTTTACGAATTATTCGGATCATTGAGCATCAATTCACGTACTGGCGGACTAAAAGTCTAGCGGACTTTTTTCTCTGGTAGACGCCGGATAAGGCTGATGGTCGAACTCACGTTAAATAAATGCACTAGTCCTGCCAAGGGTGTACCGTTTAAGGTGATCTTTTTAACGTTCAATTTTAAATTTCGATACTTCCTGTACCAGGACCTCAATGTTGTCCTTGTTCTCCTCGCTGATGGTGTTTACCCGATTTACCGTCTCGTTGATCTGATCCGCTCCAACAGCCATCTCATTCATTCCGTTGCTTATCTCCTGGGTTACCAGTTCCAGGTTTTTACTCTCCTCTATTATCTGCCGGCTCCCCTCAAGCATCTCCGTAGATCCGTTTTGGACTATACGGGTAACCTCGTTCAATTGAGCAATAGCCTCCAGAATCTGTTTGCTTCCCACGCTTTGTTCTTCCATGGCGTTTCGGATATGCTCTTCTTGGTCCGATACGGTCTGTACCCCGTTATCTATGGCTTCAAATTTGTTAAGAACGCTGGTGGTGGATCGGGTTATTTTGTCGATAGAGTCTTTGATTTTCTTGAGTACCGTGGAAATGATCTTAGAGTGTTCCCCGGAATTCTCCGCCAGTTTCCGGATCTCGTCAGCTACCACTGCGAAGCCCTTCCCCGCTTCCCCGGCATGGGCCGCCTCAATCGCCGCGTTCATAGATAAGAGATTGGTCTGGCTGGCGATATTTTCCATCACCGCGTTGATCTCCAAAAGCCCTTCGGACTCTCGGGCGATCTCCTGAATGTTCGTGGCCACTTCCTGAAGCCCTGAACGTCCCACCGTGGAGGCCTCTATCAATTCTTGGACGTTAGCGACGTTTTTGACCAAGGTTTGGGTAACCGACTGGATATTGGCAAGCATTTCCTCCACTGCCGATGAGGACTGGGCCACACTGTCGCTCTGACGGTCCACGTGTTCCTTGAGTTTACCGATGTTGTTGGTGATCTGATCCATGGTAGCTTTAGTTTCGGTAACGCTGGCAGATTGATTTATAACCCGGCTCTTGATTCTTTGGATATTGGCGGTGATCTCTTTGACTGCTGTAGCGGTTTTGCTCATATTACCGGCCAGTTCGTTCCCCACATTGACGAGGGAATCGGTCTGGTTCTGAATAGTAAGCACCAGGTTCCGGATCTTTTCCAGGGTAGCATTAAAGTACCGGGCCATGTCGCCGATTTCGTCTTTGGAATTGATATTCACGGTTTTGGTAAGATCCCCTTCGCCTTCGGAAATATCCTTGAGGGTGAGGGCCACCTTGACAATAGGCTTAGCAATAGTTCCAGAAACGACGAAGATGATGGCCGCCGTGATAAGCGTCGCGACTACCCCTAGGATGATAGTAAAGAAAGTTAAGGCATTGACCTTCTCAAGGATGATGTTCTTGTCCGTACCCAGCATCAGGGACCAGGTAGTACCGGTTTCACCGATGGTAAAAGGATAGAGAATGATTTGCAGATTTTTCTTGAGGATTGTCGAATATACGGAGAACCGTTGTTTTTTTCCATACACTACTGCGTCCTCAGCTATGAGGGTGTTCGTATCATATAACGTGTCTTGTGTGTCTTTAAGGAGTTTACCGATATGATCGGTACTATAACTAGCAATAACCGTGCTGTTATCGGAATAAACCGTCACGGCGGTGATATCTTTTGTGATTTGGTTTTTGATGAGACGGTCCACCATCGACTGGGTAAAACCGATATTGATATTTACCCCCACCCGGCCTATCACCTCGTTGGTCTTGCGGTAAATAACCGGTACGGTGATCTTCACGGTATAGATATTCTTGCCTGCCACGGTCTGGGGTACCGGATCGTATATCATTTCTTTTCGCTCGTTTTTTCCGGAGATGGTACTCATGATATTCTCCACGTCATCATAGGTGAGGTGTTCAATCTCTCCGAACCGCCGGGTATACCAGTTGGCCCACTGGCCGGTTTCGGTATTGCCCGGAATTCCCACAAACGTGTCGTCCATACCAGGATCGATGGTATTGGGTTTAAAGACCGCAAACAGGGCGATAAGCCGTTCTTCGGAGTACAAAATCGATTCCATTAACTGATCAAAACGGTTACGCTGCCTGCCCGCTTCGGTTTTATCAAAATCACCCAGGATGTCCGCCAGGGTATGGGCAATACTCAGATAGGTCTCATACTGTATCTGAATGACCCGGGCCTGTTCTGCAGCAAGCCGCTCCTGGCTTTCCATAGAGGTAGTCATCTGTATAGAAGAAGAATGAAGCAACAAAATGGCGGATATGGTTGCCACTATGACGACCAAAATCGAAATAACAATGATACATAAACGATATTTTAATTTCATATAAGGTTCCTCGTATAAATAAGGTGGACGACCTCTTTCAAAATGGCAAGTTTAAGGGAGGATTGTAACCATAGCTTTGATTGGGGTATAAAACACGGCACATTCTAGAAGCAGAAAAACTATCATACACATCAATATGATTGCAAGACATACACAAAACAAATAATTCTTTACAATACAAGGAGTTATCCCTCCCTATCAAAATGCTGTTCTTTTCCTCATAATCCAAGACAGCCCCAAATCACATACCAAAACTGTTTATTTGTTAATATAACCATAGCGTTAGTTCTTGTCTTTTGTCAATAGAGTGATCCCATTTCAGGATAAACGCAAGAAATTCGTATTTCTTTAAAAATAAGAGAATTCGTTCAAGTGGTAAAGAACAAGCCCTGTTTGTTAATTCCTTATACCGTGGAGAATTAGTAAATTCTATACGTTTATCCTGAACATCCGAAGTTTATCCTTGCTTTTTTTCCCGTTCTTGGGTACAGTGGAATTCTGGTAATGAGGGTAATGACTGCCTAGGGTGATAGTTATGCTTTCCTAGTAGCATCTTGTGTTCTCCTGGTCACGGTATGATGCATGGTATTTTTTGATCCCTCCACATTTTAAAAAGGACGGTCTTTATGAACGAAAGATTACTCCATCGACTTGATTCCCCCCAGGCCGCATCCCTCTTGGCATCCCTCTACGGTCCAGAGGAACTGGAATCAGCCCGGTATCGGTATAAATCCCTGATTAAGGGGATCTGTGACTTAGTCTCCCAAGAAGACCCAGAACAAGCAGCGGAAAAGACCGCCAAGCTCCGCTTTTTTACTGCTCCAGGCCGTACTGAACTCGGCGGGAACCATACGGATCACAACCATGGTAAGATTTTGGCCGCTTCTATTCAGTTGGATGTGGTTGCCCTTGTCCTACCTCGGGCAGATAAACAGGTGCTTTTTCGTTCCACTGGGTACCCGGATGTACGGATCGACCTTTCGGACCTCAGCCCTCGGGTTTCTGAGCAGGGAACCACCGAAGCTCTGCTTCGAGGAGTCGCCGGGGAATTGGCCGCTCAAGGGCTTGCCCTTGGGGGGTTTACCGCACATGCGGATTCCACGGTGTTTGCCGGTTCAGGACTTTCTTCTTCCGCAGCAATTGAGGTCCTCTTTGGGGCGATTTTTGATCATCTCTATGGGGAAGGAACCCGTTCCGCCCTGGAACTCGCCAAGATTGGGCAAAAAGCGGAAAATACCTATTTTGGGAAACCCTCTGGCCTGATGGATCAAACTGCCTGTGCCTACGGTGGCGGGGTGCTCATTGACTTTGAGAATGAACAGTATCCGACCGTCCGGCCTATCCATCTGGATATGGAATCCTTTGGCTTATGTCTGTGTGTAGTACATACCCGAGGAAACCATGCAGACCTCACCGCAGAGTATGCCGCAATTCCCCAAGAAATGAAGGCAGTGGCCCGGTTTTTCGGTAAATCTGTGCTGCGAGAATTGGATGGGGAGACCCTCTTGGCCCATACGGAAGCAATACGGAAGACTGTAGGAGATCGGCCGTTCTTGCGGGCCTTGCATTTCTTCCATGAAAATCAGCGGGTAGATGCCATGCAAGAAGCCCTGGAAAGGGCCGAAGCCTGTTCCGGTACTGCCCGATCATCGGCCCTTATGCGTTACCTGCGCCTAGTTAACGAATCCGGGGATTCCTCTTGGAAACTATTGCAAAATCTCTATGTTCCTCACAATCCACAAGATCAGGGACTGCCTCTGGCCTTGGCTCTGACCCGGGCCTTTTTTGAAACCCCGGGAAAAACCAAGTCGCCGCTGTGGGCCTGCCGGGTACATGGCGGCGGCTTTGCCGGAACTATCCAGGCTTATATACCACTGGAGTACCTGGATTCCTATAAAACCCTTATGGAATCGGTTTTCGGCCCTGGGGCGCTTACCCCTTTGAGAATTCGCTCAAGAGGAGCAGTGGAGTTGGTGTTTTAATTGAGTATTGAGTATATCCTAGAGGCGGTTTCAAAATGTCAGATTTCAAAACTGCCTCTATAGTATTTTTTGAATATATCCCGTATATTTTTTCATACATATCCTTAGCCATGCGAGGGCTGCACCGAGAACCCCTTAGGCTGGCAATTTTTTATACTATGAGCCAATTTCAAAACTCAGTTAGTGTGGACCTATGGTCTGATGAAACGAACTCCCAAAAAGCGCCTGATGGTCCGCTTTTACCTTTAATTTTAAATTTTAAGGAGGCTATTTCAAAACGTCATATTGCAATAGCCTCTTATACTTTTTCGTTATATATAATTAAAGATGGATATGGTTTGTTTATACCTTATTTGAGCGAGCAAGACTTGATCTTGGTATAGAACTTGCTATTAAGAAAACAATGAAGGCAATACCTGTACTAAAAAACGATGTGTTTATGATTCGATGGTTCGATATGATCCCAGGAACCCTCGAATTCAAAGAGCTTAAAACAGAAGTTATTAGAAAATCTATACACTTTCTCATAGCCCTTAGTCCCAGTATGGCGGCAATAAGCCGGCCCTTTACGATGATCCTCCTGATGATGGGTACCTTGGTGTATACCTATATGGAAATCGCCAGGCTTTCTGGAGTAGAGATCCCCTTCATTTCTTCGCTGACGAGTATGGCTTCCCGTTCACGGGATCAGGGTCATTTTGTCCTTGGGCCAGTTACCTTGGGAATCGGTTCTGCCCTGGCGTTGCTCTTATACCCGGATCCCGCTGCTTCCATTGGGATATATGCTTTAGCCTTTGGAGACGGATTCGCTAGTTTAGTGGGGAAAATGTTCGGACGGATTCGTCCTGCTTTTCTCTTAGGGAAAAGCATAGAAGGTTCTGCGGCATGTTTTACCGTGGTGTTTTTTACTTCTTATCAGGTCTCTTATGATTATAAAACCGCGCTCCTGGCCGCAGTAAGCGCTACGGTGGTAGAAGCCCTTCCCTTAAACGATTACGATAATCTGGTGATTCCCCTTGTCGTAGGGCTTGTAGCACACCTTGCAAGGCTATATTAGGCTGCATGAAGTAATTTGGTCCTCTCCCCTATAACCAATACTTCATACAGAAACGGATTTAGCTTGTTTTTTCCTTGACAAAACCGGCAATGAAGGGATTAAGGGTAACCCCCACATCATAGGTATCTATCCCTTCAGCCTGTTTGAGTTTATAGGCCGCAAGGTACGTGAGGGGGGTCATCAGCACTTCAATGGTACACTTAAACAGGTAGTTAGTGAACACCAGGGTACCAAAGAGTTCCCACCCAAAGACCCCGGTGAGACTTGCAATACATACAAAAACCAGGCTGTCCACCAATTCTCCCACCAGGGTACTCCCAATGGTCCGCACCCAGAGCATTCGACCCTGCATAAGAATCTTCATACGGGATAAAACCGCAGAATTGGAGAATTCCCCCATCCAGTACCCTAAGAGGCTTGCCAAGACAATGCCTCCGGTACTCATACCTCCTAGAATTGCGTCAAATGCGGCACTTCCCGCATAGGATTCCCACGAAGCCTCCCCAGGGAGGATACGAAGCAGGAAAAATACCCCCCATGACAAGACCAAGACTGCAAAACCGGTCCAGATAACCCGGCGAGAAGCACGGAAGCCGTATACTTCAGTGAGCAGATCCCCAAACACATAGGACAAAGGAAAGAGCAGGGTGCCACCATCAAAGGCCAGAGGAATTCCAAAAAGGGAAAAACCCAGATCGAGGATCTTCGCTGAAGAAGCCACATTGCTTATCAGCAGAATAGCCACAAAAAAGGCCATCACCTGATCCAGATACAAGAAACGAGTTGCTCTAGTAGTCTCTGGAGACTGCAAAATAGAAGAAGCCATACAAACCATCCTTGTTTTGATGTGACCGGTATAACGAGGACCCCGAAGCCCTAAACACTTTGGAATAAAAAACGCAATTCGGTTTTACCGAATTGCCATAAAAAACCACGGAAGAAACCCAAGGACTAACCAGAGAAACCCTCCTTACTAAGCCCGCTTCTTCCCATAAAACTACACTAAAACTCCTTACCAAACCAATCTACTTTAGGCCCATTTGATAAAACCCGATCGATAAGGATGGATTAGGGCCTCATGTTTAGGGAGTATCCGCACGGTATGTCCCTGAAAACCGGTATCCGTACATTCTATCCTTACTTGGTACTGGTAGCGAGTTTCCTGATGACTCACGGGCTTCATCTCGGACCGCCGGGCGTGTTCAATATCGGTACTTTGATTCGATACTGAACCGTGGTACAGTTCAACCAATAATTCCTCTGGCAGGAGCGAACCCAAATCAATGGAAGCGGTGACCGTAAGGGAATCCCCCCGCTGCATCACCGGTTTTGCATTAGATTCAAGGGCTAGGATATTTAAACTGTTCCAAGACGCCCGGAGTTTCTGAAAATAAGCGGCTAAAGATTTGGATTCCTTGTACTCATCCTTCACGATCCGGCGGTAGTTCTTTAATGCCGGGAAGTAGAATTGGTTGGAATAATCCATCAACATCCGGTGACTCGACATGGATTGGCCAATCTCTTGCATGGAGGCCTTCATCCGTCGGATCCATTCCCTGGGCAAGCCATCCCGGCCCCGTTGATAGAAAAGCGGGATGATGTCCCGTTCCAAAAGATCATAGAGGGCCTTGCTTTCCACATCGTCCTGCAGATTCGTATCTTCGTATTGTTCCCCCTGTCCAATGGCCCAGCCAATCTCAGGGTTATAGGCCTCATCCCACCAACCGTCCAGAATAGAACAGTTGAGCACTCCGTTCATGGCGGCCTTCATGCCGCTGGTCCCGGAAGCCTCTAGTGGACGCCGGGGGGTATTAAGCCATACATCCGCTCCACTGGTGAGATACCGGGCCATGGTCATATCGTAGTTTTCCAGGAAAACGATACGGCTGGTAACATCGTATTTTTCTGCAAAATGGATGATTTCCCGGATGAGTTCCTTCCCCGGCATGTCCATGGGGTGGGCTTTTCCCGCAAAGATAAGCTGAACCGGACGATCATTGTCTTTAACCAGTCTGAGGAGCCGTTCCGGATCTCGAAGCAAGAGGTTCCCCCGCTTATAGGTGGCAAACCGGCGGGCAAAAGCCAGGGTCAGGGCATAAGGAGAAAGGGCATCCTCTGCCTGCTGAATCCGTCGCTTCACTGCCCCGCTATGGGTAATGTATTCCCGGATCCGTTCCCGGGCAAAGACGACCAGTCGTTCCCGCCGCCGCTCATGGGTACGCCATAGTTCTTCGTCGGAGATCCGGTCCATCCGGTTCCAAATGGTCAGATCCGTGGGATCTTCCTCAAAATGAAGACCAAAGTACCGGTCCAAAAGATCCGTCATCACATTGGAAACCCAAGTCCGGGGATGTACCCCGTTGGTAACATGACCGATAGGTACCTCGTCCAGGGGAAGTCCCGGCCACAGTCCTTTCCACATATCCCGGGACACGGTCCCATGAAGCCGGGCAACGCCGTTAGCATAGGCCGCAAGTTTGAGGGCCAAAACCGTCATACAGTAGGTTTCACGATCATCTTCAGGATATATCCGGCCGAGGGCAAGGAAATCTTTCCAGGATATACCTAAAATTTCAGGCCACGAACGGAAATATTTTTCCATAAGCCCGATGTCAAACCGTTCGTTCCCTGCAGGAACCGGGGTATGGGTGGTAAAGATATTGGTGGGCCATACCGCTTCTTTAGCTTCCTCAAAGGTAAAACCCTTTTCCTGCATGATTTCCCGGATCCGTTCTAAGCCCAAAAAGGCCGAATGACCTTCATTCATGTGGGTTACCGCAGGATTGATCCCCAAAACCCGGAGAGCCCGAATACCCCCTATACCTAAGAGAATTTCCTGCTGAATCCGGGTTTCCTTATCCCCTCCGTAGAGCGCTGCGGTAATATTGCGTATATCCTGCGCGTTTTCCTCAATATTAGTATCCAACAAGTAGAGGGAAGTACGGCCTACCTTAACTTCCCAGATCTGAGCTACGGCGACCCTGCTGGACAGCTCCACGGTGATCTTTAAAGGCTCCCCATCTTTACCAATCTTCCGCTCCACCGGCATATTATACCAGTCGTTTTCAGGATAACTTTCTTGCTGGAATCCATCGGCATTGAGAACCTGCTTAAAATAACCCTGCCGATACAGGAGTCCGATGCCTACCAGGGGAAGCCCTATATCTGAAGAGGTCTTCATGTGATCCCCGGAAAGGATACCCAATCCCCCGGAATAAATGGAAAGGGAAACATCCATACCGTATTCCATAGAGAAATAGGCAACCATATCCTTCCGTGATCCGTGATACCAGGTGTCGCCTTTTTTATATTTGAGGAAACGCTTGTACACTTCATTAAGCGCAGCTAAATAGGAGTCATCTTTAGCCGCTTGAGCAAGCCGGTCCTGACTCACCATACCTAAAGCCCGAATCGGACTTTGCTGAGATTTAAGCCATACCTCATAATCCAGGCGGATAAAGAGCTGGACCGCGTCAAAATTCCATGAAAGCCAGAGGTTACGGGCTATTTCTTCCAGAGGTTTTAAAGAACTAGGAAGTTTCGGTTTAACCGTATAAGTAGCAATTTTCATAATTTTAGTGTATGTTTCAATTATTATATTGTCAATCTAGAAGAACCTTAGCGATACACGCATAGAAAACTTCCCGGCCAGGGAGACTTTCCCTATACTTTTTCTATACGGTTATCTGGGAACGTAAGAGGAGGGAGGTTTTTTCAAAATTTCAGTTTTGAAAAAGCCCGGTTTATTCGATTATCATAAAATCATGGAAATACAATACTTCTATTTGTCCCAGATGGAGCATGTCGTTATACCGGCGTACCATTTCAGCCTTTATCTGGCTTTCGTTGGCTTGACGCAATTCTGCTGCGGTATGGGCGCTAAAATACGCGGCGGTGATATTCCTAAAATCCCGTACCTTGGAGTCTAATTCTTCGGCAAAAGCCCGATCCTCTGGCCTGTAGGGGAAGACAATGGAAATAACGATGGTCATAGGCGGGGTATCTGCAGTAACCACCCGAAACCGGCCGATACCGGTAAACATCCCGTCCATGGCCCGGGGTTCCTGCGTTTCCTTACGGGAAAAAGCCGGAATTACCCGATCCGGCAGGGTATATAAAGGACGGGCCCCGGGATTCCGTAAAACCAAGGCATAAACCGTTACCCCCGCAAGCACCAGGATTAAAAGCAACACCAGGGCCCAGAGGAACCGGTATAAGATCCCTCCCACTTTGGATAGGAATCCTACCAAGGGAGTTGCCGGGGGTTTTACCGATGGAGAGGCTGCTTTATTCATACCTGAGTCATGGATGCGCTGCAAGGTTTAACCCAAGGAAATTCCCGATTCTTCAAAACGCCGGAGTACCGCGAAATTGACCGCATTAAGGGTCGCCATATAATCCGCTTCTTTGGCAATATAAAAAATGAAAGTAATCTGACAGGTGGTTCCACTCACGGCAGTCAGCCCTGCCGAAGAATTGCCTTCGGTTCCCTCCAGGGTAGATCCTATCTCCCGGAGTAGAACCAGGGCCTCCTCGATTTTTTCCAAGCCGCTGCTGGTCTTTACCGCCAGGGTTTGACTTACCTTGGTATTCGGCGCAGCGGTGATGTTTTCAATTGGAGTGGATGCGAAGATGCTATTGGGAATGATCACCGTACGGTTTTCCAGCGTCCGCAGCTTGCTGGTCCTGATGCCCATGTCCGTAATCACCCCGTCATGGCCGGCAATCTTAATCCTATCATTGATGGCAAAAGGCCGATCCACAAATACCGTGATGGAACCGAAACAGTTGGATAGGGTGTCCTTGGAAGCCAAGGCCAGAGCCGCACCTCCCAAGCCTAAACCAGCCATGAGGGCGCTCACATTATAACCCAAGGTCCGCAGGATAAGCACCCCGGCAATGACCCATATCAGGGTACTGGAGAGCTTCTTGAGCAGGGGTTGCATATCGGTTTCTCTTTTCGAGAGGGGATCGAGGGCCTTTACCGGGACATAGCGGCCTATTAAGATGTCAAGCAGGGCTGCTACACCCCTGGAAAGGCCCACTATAATCAGGGAGGCCACGACCCGGTTCGCCCAAAGCCGCGGGGTTTCATCCAGATCCAGCACACTCAGGCCATAGGCAATACCCCCCATGGTAATCAGCCAGGTCAGCGGCTGTTTTGCAGTTTCCACCATACAATCGTCCAAGGGACTGGATGTCTTACGGCAGATATGTTTTACCATACCGGAGAGGATTAGGGCGCCGAGCTTTCCCCCAAGAAAGCCCCCTCCCATGAAGCCCAAGGCACAGAGCCATTGCTGTACTCGATTACCTCCAAGGCTTACCTGTAAGAATTCCATGACTCTTCACGCTCCACCGCTTAGCAAGGGGCACTGCTAAAGCTCAGCCCGTTGGGATATAACCCGGGAGATAAGCCCATAGCGGACCGCTTCTTCCGCATTCATCCAATAGTCCCGGTCGGTGTCCTGTTCCACCTGGTTAACAGCCACGCCGGTCTCTGCGGCGATGAGGAGGTTGATCTTTTCCCGTAGCTTATCCAGTTCCCGGGCATGGATTTCAATATCCGTAGCCACTCCTCGGATTCCTGAAAGCGGCTGGTGGATGAGGTAATGACTGTTAGGCAGTCCAACCCGCTGATTCCGAGGGCTGGCAAGCTGAATAATGGCCGCTGCGCTGGCCACCAGGCCCATACCGATGGTCCACACCGGAGGCTTAATAAAGCGGATCATGTCGAAGATCGCGAACCCGGCGTCCACATCTCCACCAGGGGAATCGATGAAGATACGGATCGGCTCTTCCCCCATATCCTCCAAGAGGAGGAGCTGCCGGATAGTCCGCTCTGCCAGGTCTTTTTTTATTTCTCCGGACAGCAAGATGGTCCGGGTTTTAAGCATCTTATGCACCAGGGGATCTGGTCCTGATCCCGAGGATTTTTCCTCAGCCTCTTCCTCTTCCTCAGGTTCCTCAGCGTACCCCTTTGTGTCGTAGTCTTTAGGGGGGCTATACCTAGTTTGCATTGCACATCTCCTCGTAATTAGGGTAACTTTGCAACTTCTTAGTCTGTTTCCATTTTTCCATAGTTTCCATTTTTCCATCTTTTCCATATAAAAAAAAGTAAGATAAGGCTGTTTCAAAATAGCACATTTTGAAACAGCCACTTTAGATGTAAGAGAAAAAACGGGCTAAACCGCTTTTTCGGAAGCCAGTTTCATCGGAGACGAAGTTTCCACCCTAACCGGATTTTGAAACTGACTGTGATCACTATACTCTTAACCGGGTATATAATCAATCATGTTCCTGCAGATAGACCAGATAAGCGCATAGAAAACTTCTGGAAGGTTTGAGGCCTCTCGACTCCCCATATAGGAAGGACCCGCACCTGCACCATCTCAAACTTTTCTATGCCTTTATCGTGGTAAATGGATAAGCCCCCTATAGAGAGGGCCCTTCCTACAGAACACCCCGTTCAACGGGGAACGTTCCGGTCTTTACCGGGCGTACTCAATGATCCGGGTTTCCCGGATGATGGTTACTTTGATTCTGCCGGGATAGCGGAGATCCGTTTCAATCCGTTTGGCTATCTGCTTGGCCAGTTCCCGGGATTGTTCATCAGTCATCACTTCGTTGTTGACAATGATCCGCAGCTCCCGGCCGGCCTGAATCGCATAGGTCTTTTCCACTCCGGTAAAGCCTGCGGCGATATTTTCCAGATTCTCCAGCCGTTTGATGTAGTTGTCTAAAGTTTCCCGCCGGGCTCCAGGCCGGGACGCGGAAATCGCATCAGCAATCTGTACCAGCACTGATTCGATACAGGAAGGCTCCAAGTCGTTGTGATGGCTCCCGATGGCATTGATGATCCGGGGGTCTTCTCCCATCTTTCGAGCCATGTCCATGCCGATCTCCGCATGGTTTAAATCTGAATCCGATTCTACCCCTTTACCGATGTCATGCAGCAGCGCTGCCCGCTTGGCCAGCTCCCGGTTGGCGCCGATTTCTGCGGCGAGAATTCCCGTAAGAATCGCCACTTCCTTGGAATGGTAGAGCACGTTTTGCCCATAGCTGGTACGGAAATAGAGCCGTCCCAAGGCCCGGATCGTATCGGATTTGATATTGTGGATCCCCAGATCAAACAACACCTTCTCTCCCTCTTCAAAAATCTTCTGAGAAATGTCCTTGGTAACCTTGTTTACGATTTCTTCGATCCGGGCAGGATGGATCCTGCCGTCGATGATGAGCCGCTCCAGGGCAACCTTGGCAATTTCCCGGCGCACCGGATCAAAACAGGAAATAACCACTGCCTCCGGGGTATCATCAATGATGATATCCACCCCGGTGAGGGTCTCCAAGGTACGGATATTTCGCCCCTCCCGGCCTATGATACGGCCTTTCATCTCGTCATTGGGTAAGGTAACGGTTGCCACGGTTACCTCCCCGGTTACTTCTGTAGATAAACGCTGAATGGTGGCAACTAAAATATTCCGGGCCTTTTTTTCCGCCTGAGCCGTTGCATCCTGTTCGATTTTGTTGATTAGACCCTGTGCATCATGCCGGGCCTCACTCTCCAAGTTTTGAATAATGAGCGCCTTCGCAGCTTCCACACTCAAACCGGAAATACGTTTCAATTCTTCCCGGTACCGTTCTTCTTCCCGCTCCAAAACGCCTTCCCGTTCCCGGATTTTTTTTTCCTTTTCGGCAAGCCCCTGTTCGATCCGTTCTAGCTGATTCGTCTTTTTATCTATAGTCTCTTCTTTTTGCACAACACGCCGTTCGTATCGTTGCAATTCGGCCCTGCGTTCCCGAGTCTCCCTCTCCTGCTGGTTTTTTTCGCGGATAACTTGTTCTTTTGCTTCCAGAAGGATCTCCTTCTTCTTAGCTTCAGCTTCTTTTATCGCATCCTGTTTAATACGTTCGGCTTGCTGTTCCGACGTGGTTAATTGGAATCTGGCGTATAGCCATCTAATAGTCCAGCCTAAGGTTAACCCGGCAAGAGGGAGGATTATCCACCATATCCAATACATCACTCTACCCCTTACCGTTTTTCAACGTTAATAAAATTCACAATAGAATACTATAAAA
>JAITAI010000062.1 GCA_031284195.1 Treponema sp. | reverse complement strand
AAAACCCTGCTTTCCCGATTACTATGATTACCGTAACCTCCACTCAAAAAGAAGTCATCCATCACCTCATCGCGGCCCATGAAAAGCGGCCCTGGGGGAGTAAGATTGCCAAGTACTTCCGGGCCTTCACCGGTGCGTTTTCCCCGGATATGCCCTTCACCTTCTATTTTCTCTCGGCAAATCATCCCATCATGTATGTCTACGATCCCCGGCCTGCAGAGCAACGGAGTTCCAGGGAGATCTTCCGGGGGGAATGTGAGCGCAAGAAATCCAAGATTTTAGCAATTACCCGTTTCTTTGAGTATCTTGCAGAGTATGAGTATGTAAGCATGGAATACCGGGGTATACAAGGACGACCGCTGCGGCCCCTAGGGTATGATGGGGTATGGCGGAAGTACAGCGATTTTTACAATGATATTATGACCGGTTTATCCTTTGTGTGTCTTTCGGACTTTACCCCCACGGAGAAGCTCTATGCTCTATGGAAGACGAGAATAGGAGCCTGATCCGTGGCTGCCTCTCGGAATCTACAAGACCCGCCTTCTGGCGGGTCTTTTTTTTGCCCTGAGCCGGTTCCCCTCCAACCTTTAGCCTGTCTTTGCTGCCTTGGCGATGGCCGCTTCATACATGGCGCTGTACTGCTGGGCGGATTTTTTCCAGGAAAAATTCTGTTTCATCCCCAGGATGCGCATGGCTTCAACCTGAGCCCGGCAGTTATAGTAAGCCCAAACAGCCCACCCTACGGTGTTGTATATCGCCTGAGGGGTAAGATCGTTGAACATGAACCCCGTACCCTTTCCCGTATCCTGGTCGAAATTCTCCACCGTATCCGCCAGTCCTCCGGTATTCCGTACAATAGGCAGGGTTCCGTAGGCTAGAGAATACATCTGGTTGAGCCCGCAAGGTTCGTACCGGCTCGGCATGAGAAAAAAATCACTCCCCGCCTCAATCAGGTGGCTTGCTGCTTCGGAGTAGCCGATGTGGGCCTTAAAATTGGCAAGCCGATAGGACAGATTCTTAATTTCATTTTCACACCACGGATCTCCAGAACCGATGAGGACCATTTGCAACTTTATGTCCTGACAGATGGACCAGGCAGAACCGTAGGCCGGACCAAAGAGTTCTCCCACCCCTTTTTGTTCGGTAAGGCGGGTTACCATACTGATGATCGGTACATTCGGTTCCAGGGGGAGGTTAAATTTCTTTTGCAGGGCTTCTTTGGCCTTGAGCTTTCCCTCCATGTCTTCGACACTGTAGGTCTGGGGAATATACCGGTCGATTTTAGGATTCCAGACCTTCGTATCAATACCGTTCAGGATACCCCGATAATCCGCAGCCCGGTACCGGAGCACCCCGTCTAAGCGGAACCCATAGGCTTGGGTTTGGGTTTCCGCTGCATAATTGGGAGAAACCGTGTTGAGCGTATCTGCGGTGGTGATCCCTGCCTTGAGAAAGTTCATCATATTCCAGTCTTCAAACCCGGCTTCATAAAACACATACCAGTCCAAATTGGCATAATAGTAATTGTCTTTATGGTAAATCCCCTGGTATCCCAGATTATGGATGGTCAATACCGAAACGGTTTTGGCCAATCCGCCGATGCGTTCCCCGTATTTGAGGAATACCGGTACCAAGGCAGCAGGCCAATCATGGGCGTGCACCACATCCGGGTACCAGCCGAGTTTACGGCAAAGCTGAAAAACCGCCCGTGAGAAAAAGATAAACCGCCGGGGATTATCCAGGAAATCCGGCTCTGAAGGGACCCCGTAAATACCGTCCCGGCCAAAAAATTGTTCGTGATCGATGAAATAAACAGGGACCGGGTTCTTTACCGGCGCCCCTGGGAGGTTCGCGGTATAGACGGCGCTCCATTCTTCCCGTCCTCCCATGTGAACCCCCAGGGCCCCTTCAAGGGGGTGCAGATTGTTCCGGTTGATACTGTAATACCGGGGTATAATGATACGGACTTCATGCCCTTCCTGGGCCAAGGCAATGGACAATGCGGAAACCGCATCGGCCAGCCCCCCGGTTTTAGCAAATGGGACGGCCTCAGTGGTGGCCATTAATATTTTCATAAGACCTCAATATAATCTGTTTCCTTGAACAGCATACTTCATACAAGCTTATTCAAGCCTGCTAGAATACTTCCACCGTGGAAAGGCCGTTTTCTTTAACGATTTGCAGTCCCTTCTCATGGTCCTCAAGTTTAAAGATAACCACCGCTTTTCCGGCTTTACCTGACAAGGATGCATAGAGATATTCAATGTTTACCTTGGATTTCTGGAATAGTTCCATCACCTGGGCGAGGCTTCCCGGGCTATCTTGGATTTCTACGGCAGCCACACTGGTTTCCCGGATCGTGAAACCTCCCGCACTCAAGGCCTTAACAGCGGCCTCGGTATTGTCCACAATGAGCCGTAAGATACCGAAATCCGCAGTATCTGCAATGCTTATGGCCCGCATATTGATACCTGCCCGAGCGAGAACCCCGGTAACTTCTCCCAACCGGCCCGCGTTGTTCTCCAAAAATACCGATATTTGCTTGATCTGCATGGTTACTCCTTATTGACTATTATAGAGGTACACCCTTTATATTTCACGCTTATCTATTACCCGCTTTGACTTACCCATGGACCGCTCTATGGTTTTCGGTTCTACTAATTTTACCTTCACCGAGAGCATGAGTTTTGATTTTATGACCCCCTCGATTTTGGCCCGTAACCCCTCCAGGTTTTTAGTTTCATCACTAAAAAACGCTTGCTTCACCTCCACTTGGAGTTCCACTTCGTCTAGGTGAGAGGGACCCCGGGTGATGATGATGAGGTAGTGGGGATCCGTACCTTCAATTTCGATGAGGGCATGTTCGATTTGGCTGGGAAACACGTTGACCCCTCGGATAATGAGCATATCATCGGTGCGGCCAAAGAGCCGGTTCATCTTAACCGTGGTACGTCCGCAGGGGCAGCGCTCTCGGCGGAGGAACGTAATATCTCGAGTCCGGTAACGGAGGAGCGGCGTACCTTCCTTGGTCAAGGTGGTGAAAACCAGTTCCCCTTTCTCCCCATCCGGGAGGCTCTTACCCGTAAGGGGATCGATGATTTCTGGATAAAAGAGATCCTCGTTAATATGGAGGCCGTCCTGAGCTTCACATTCAAAAGCCACTCCAGGGCCGATGATTTCGGTTAAGCCGTAGATGTCATAGGCGTTCATCCCGTAACGTCTTTCGATTTCCCGGCGCATATTTTCACTCCACGGTTCAGCGCCAAAACAACCTTTGTTGAGGGGAAGTTTTCTGAGGTCAATACCCGCTTCCGCTGCTTCTTCAGCCATAAAAAGGGCATAAGAGGGGGTACAGGTTAAGATAGTGGAACCGAAGGACTGCATCACCATGAGCTGCCGCTGGGTATTCCCCGAAGACATGGGGATAACGTTGGCTCCCAGGGTTTTTGCCCCGTAATGGGCGCCCATTCCCCCGGTAAAAAGGCCGTAACCATAACAGTTCTGTACCGTGTCGTTTCTGGTACCACCGGCTCCCGCCAGGGTCCGGGCCATGGATTCTCCCCAGATCTGGAGGTCTTTCTTGGTGTAAGCATCCACTACAGGAATCCCTGTGGTCCCTGAGGACATGTGGACCTCTTCTATTTCCGCTAGAGGACAGGCGAGAAGCCCGTAGGGATAGGTTTCCCGTAAATCTGTTTTAATGGTAAAAGGCAGCTTAGAAATATCCGCTAGGGAACGTATGTCCCGGGGTTTAACATCCATATCATTCAGTTTCGTTCGATAGAACGGGACATCGGCATAGAGTTTCTCGACCAGGTTTTTGAGACGGGCAAATTGCAATTTTTTCCGTGCATCCTCGTCCATAGCTTCGTATTCAGGGTTAAAGATCATGTTTTTCTTTTTCCTTTTTTT
>JAITAI010000023.1 GCA_031284195.1 Treponema sp. | reverse complement strand
CACAACAAGAGTATGCCCGTTCAATAACGCCAGGAACATCTGTTCAACGGAAGGATCAAACCCGTAGTTGGCAAACAACAGCACCACCTCGTGAGTTTCCGAAAAACCATACAGTGAATGAAGCGACATTATTAAATTGGGAACGCCCCGGTGTTCTATCATTACCCCCTTGGGTTGTCCGGTTGTCCCGCTGGTATAAATGGTATACGCAAGGTTGTCCGGGGTTGTGGTTACGGCCGGGCTGATGGATTTTTCAGCGCGCATTTTTTCTATGAATGTTTCTGAATCTATACACTCTATTGCCGTTTCTTTTCCCAGCAGCCGCCGCAGTTTTTCTACGTGTGCTTCGTTTGCCAGAACAACATTCACCCCGGTGTCTTCCGCCATATATTTAATACGCTCCGGAGGATAATCGGGCATGATCGGCGTATAGGCCCCTCCGGCCTTCAGTACGGCCAGGATCGCGATCACCATCTGTTCACTGGGTTCTAAACAGAGGGCTACGACATCATCGGGCTGAATATGATATTCTCGCTGCAGGTAGTTTCCCAGCCGGTTTGCTTCTTCGTGCAATTCCCAATAGGTGAGCCGTTTGCCCTCAAAAACCAAGGCGGTATTGCCGGGTGTTTTTAAAGCTTGCTCCTCAAATAACTGCGGGATGATTTTATCCTTCGGATACGGTCGCCAGGTTTGATTCCATTTATACAGGATTTGTTCATAGGTTTCTTTTTCCAGCGCCTTGATGTTTTTTATTTTTATGCCGCTCGTGTTGATATGCTCAATGATTTGACCCACGATTATTTTGTATGACGCCGCATACGATTCAATAGTCTTCCGGTCAAATACTGAAACCGCATAATTAAAGACACCCCTCATACCGGCGGCATCCGCATCTTTCATAACCAAGCTTATATCAAATTTAGCGGCCGTGTTTTCATGGCTGACGATGCCGGGATCTTCAAAAATTCCATGTATTTCCCCGTTCTTTCCTCCAAAACTCTCCATGGTAAACAAAGCCTGAAACAAGGGGGATCTAGATGTGTCTTTTTCTATCTTTAGTTCGTTTACCAATTTTTCAAAGGGTACTTCCTGATTCTCCTGCGCCTTGATTACATTCTCTCCCACCGCTTTTATAAATGCTGCTATTTCTTGCTCCGTGTCTATCTTTTGCCGCAGGGCTATGGTATTTACAAAGAAGCCAATCAGACCGTTTGATTCAGGGTATTGCCGGTTTGCCATGAGGGTTCCAATCACAATATCTTTTTGATTACTGTAGGTTGAAAGCAGCAGATAATATGCACTGAGCAGCACCGTATAAGGACTTACATCAAGCCCTGCCGCGATTTCTTTTATCTTCATGGAGGCCGCTTTGTTCAATTCAAATTCAACATCGTCTCCTTCGTACTGTATATGCATTGGCCGTACTTTGTCGGTTACAAGGCTCAGAGTTTCACAGCCGGCAAGCCTTTCTTTCCAATAGGTAAGCTGCTGGTTAAAAGTCTCTTCCTTGAGATAGCTCTGCTGCCATATAGCGTAATCCTTGTATTGTATTTTCAACTTTTTTAACGGATATGGTTCTCTTCCTTCTGATTCATAATAACGGTACAGATGAATAATCTCTCCAAAGAATATATCATTTGACCATCCGTCAAAGGCAATATGATGAATTACCGCAGCAAGATACCGATTATTCCCCTCTGTATATAATGTTACCCGTATTGGGTATTCATTTCCCAGATCGAAAATATGGTTCATGTCTTTTGTAATTTCTATCCACAGCGCTTCTCTGTTATCCGACGTCTTTTCTTCAACCCTAAAGGGGTGCTCCTTTTCGCCTATCGCCGCCTGATAAGCTTCGCCCTTCTTGTTTGTTTTTATCACGCTTCGCAAAACTTCGTGGCGTTTAACAACATCCATTATTGCCTTCTTTAAATATTTCGTATCTATTCCTTCTTTTATGCACTGCACTATCGGAATATTATATACCGTATTGCCTCCTTCATAGTTCTGCAAAAACCAGAGTCTTCCCTGCTCAAAAGATAACAATTGTTCTTCTTCCGATCCAAATACCACGGGCGCTATCCTTAAACCGGATTCCCCGTTTCTCGGGGAACTTTCCGCTATTTTTCTCGCGGTTTTTAAAGCCATTATATCCGCGACCCGGATTACTACCCCCAAATCACCCTGTATCCGGTTTGCCAATTTAATCGCAAGGATACTATTGCCGCCAAGCCTAAAAAAGTTTTCCGTTACGCTTATTTTAGCCGGTTCAATGCCTAATACCTGCCCGAATATGGCGCATAGTTTTTCTTCCGTCTCATTTGCCGGCCCGACATATTCCTCCGTCTCCCCCAGTTCAGGTTCCGGCAGGGCCTGGTGATCAATCTTCCCGTTCATCGTTAACGGCAGCTTCTCCAGCCGTACATACGCTACAGGTACCATGTACTCAGGCAGCAATTCCTCCAGATATGTTCGTATCGCGGTGTTATCCAATCCGAATTCGGACACATAATACGCTATTAAATGCCTGCCGCCTCTCTGTTCCTTCACCACTACCACCGCCTGCTTTACCCCCTCATACCACAAAAGCTTGCCCTCTATCTCCCCGAGCTCTATCCGAAATCCCCGCAGCTTTACCTGGAAATCGTTCCTCCCCAGGTACTCGATGTTCCCGTCCGCCAGGTACCTCGCCAGGTCCCCCGTCCGGTACAATACCCCGTTGTACCCCCGCTTCTTTTCTTCTTCACTTTGAAACGGATTCACCACAAATTTTTCTGCCGTCAACTCTTTCTGATTTAGATACCCCCGGGCTGCCCCTACCCCGCCTATGTATAACTCTCCCACCGCCCCTACCGGCAGAGGATTGCGATTTTCATCTAATATATACAGGGTTACATTAGCTAATGGTTTTCCTATGGTGGTACAGCTATCCCCGGCCCCATAATGATGGAGGCTCGCACAGACGGTTGTCTCCGTAGGTCCATAGGCGTTAATGACATGGACGCCGTTCTCCCGGTAACCATCCATTATTTTTTTGCTGCTTACTTCGCCCGCAACGATTATGGTTTCCAGGGGGATTATACTTTCCCGGTCCAATAACGCGGGAGGGATGGTGGCTATTTCGATTTTATTTCTTTTTATATACGCAATAAGTAATTCCGGATCTATTCGCTGTTCCTCGGCTGTGATATATAGGGTATGT
>JAITAI010000259.1 GCA_031284195.1 Treponema sp. | reverse complement strand
ATCATACTATCCTCCTTACATGAATAAACCTTGTCGTTTAATATATCATCGCATAATCGAAATGTCAACAAAAATAATTCGCTTTTATTATGTATATATCATTTTCATTTGTATATATTCGATTTATTGGAACATTATGTTTGCATCAATTTCTTTAATAATTGGTTATTATTTGATATTATTTTGTTTCATTTATAAAAATACGGATCCCCTCAGAAGAGGATAAGGGCACCGAGGAACTGTATGACCGGGGGCGCCTGGGGATATGCCCCTGGATTACCAGGTAGAGGAAGGAGTTCCAGGAACCAGGACTTGGCACGTTCCAAAGCAAGAGGACTTACCATAACCCTGCAAGAGAGGAACGTTCCCCAGATCCTCCAGAACGAGGAACTGCCCTATGAAATGGTTACCGATAGGGGGATCACCGGCTGTATGATACTGATGCCTTCATACAACGGGTACTGCTTAGTACACGCTATCCTCGGTCCAGTATGGCCGAGAAGGGGAGCATGGGCATTAGGCCCTGGTGTTGTTCCATGATTCCCCTCCTCGAAACCCATGCCCAGTACCGCTTTATGTATATACCCGCTCCTTGACAGGATAATTGACCCCCTCCCCTCAGTATGGTATCATTATAATATGAATCTATTTCGCCGTCCCTTCAGGTATCGGAATGATAATATGGCGCTGCTCCTTATCGGACTGAATATAGGGGTGTTTCTGTTGCAACTCGTATATCCTCCGGTGAAATACTATGCGGCCCTTAACCCAGGGGCAGTGTTGAACGGGTGGATATGGCAGTTTGTGTCCTATATGTTTGCCCATGGCAACCTCAGTCACCTGCTTTTCAATATGCTTGCCCTGTTTCTTTTCGGTACCCAGGTAGAACGCCACATGGGGAGCAAGGAATTCCTCCTGTACTATATGGTTACCGGCGTTTTAGCAGGGATCTTTTCCTTTCTGGTGTATTGGCTTACCGGTGCTTATGGGGTTTTTCTTTTGGGCGCCTCAGGGGCCATATTCGCGGTCCAGTTGGCCTATGCTACCTTGTTTCCTGATGCGGTGATCTTTATCTGGGGAATCATACCCCTGCGGGCGCCTATCATGGTTCTGGGATTTACCGCTATCGAGATCTTTTCATCGATTACTGGTATTGGGAGTGGGGTAGCTCATCTCACGCACCTGGCGGGATTTGCTTGGGGCTGGATCTATTTTCTTATCCGTTTTGGTAAAAATCCCTGGAATTCCTTGATCCGGCGAAGATGAGGAGTATACCCATTGCTTAGGCTGAATAGAATAAGCGCTACGTTTATTATGCTGCCCCTCAGTGTTTTGAGCCTGTTTTCCCAAGAAGTATTACGGGGAGAGGTCCGGGTTGATCTGGAACCGGTGTATGGTAAGTATGTGGATGTGGTCTATCCTCTGGACGCCGAATCCGCGTACCGGAGGGCCTTGGAAGAATCGGCCTTGATGTATTCCGCGATGATTTACGGCTGGTCCTTTGACTATGCTATTGGTGAACGGGCCAGAGGTATCGCAGAAGCTTTTGAACTTTCCCTTGTGGGAACCATCCCCTTTGGAGACCCAGGGCTTTTTGTTACTGATGCCCAGGTTAGGGATATGCGGCTGTACCTGTGGACTGATTACCGGCTTAATGAAGCTCAAAAGCGGCGTATGGGACTCTGGAAATCCGGCAAAATACAGACCGCCCAGGGTATAGGGCACGGGCCATTGGGAGATCCGGTAGAAGCAGCGGAGGGGCTTTCAATTAAAAAGACCACCCTCGAAGATGCAGCCCGGGCAGCAGTACGGGCTATGCTCCGGGGGAGTGAACGTAACCGTCCCAAGGAAGCGCGCGGCTATATTGGTTTGGCTAGTTTCCCTACCTATTGGATGGATGCAGGGCAATGGACTACAAGCGCCCGGTTTAGAGTGGAAATCAAAGAGATCATCCCTTTCGGGGCTTACTAAGGGTGTGCCCTCGGGAATCCTGTATCCGTGTTTCTGGGAATCTCCTGTACCTGGATATTAAGGCCCTGCCCGGGGCCCCACAATCCCAGATACTGAACCTCAGTGCAGGCCGGCTACGGGTTAAAATTGCCGCAACCCCGGAGGATGGCAAAGCCAACGTCGAGCTTTGTACATTCTTGGCAAAGCTGCTAGGCTGTTCCCGCAAAGCAGTGAGCCTTTGTTCTGGGGAGAAATCACGGCTCAAGACCCTAAGCCTTCCCCTTTCTGTAAAGAAAAAACTAGAAGCCTTGATACATCCAGAGCCCACGGGGATGCGTGAATAACCCACCCAAGGCTCCACGAGCATAGGGAGTCTGCTATGGAGCGGTTCCTTGAAAGATACTCTAGGTTGCACAAAACCCGCGGACCTGGACTCTTTACGAAGGATTTCCGCTCATTATTGAGGAAGAGCAGGGGATCGCCTGCTCTTCCTCAATTTTTCTATGGGTTTATCTCCTTCAAGGCAGGGCCTGGAACTTACCAAAGGCCGGCCAAACGCTTATATATCCCGTAGTTTTCCTGGTCATAACAGACAAAAATAACCTGCTTGATCCCCGGAGTTTTAGAAAGGCTTGTTTTGACCGTTTTAATAGCAATCTCTGCGGCAGCAGCCTTGGGGTACCCATAGACTCCGGTACTGATGTTGGGAAAGGCAATACTTTCCAGTCCTGCTTCCTGGGCCAAGATGAGGCTGTTCCGGTAACAGGACGCTAGAAGATTCGGTTCACTCTGGGTACCTCCGTGCCAGATGGGGCCTACGGTATGGATCACCTTTTTACAGGGGAGCTGCCCTGGTCCGGTGATCACCGCTTCCCCTGTAGGACAAGCCCCTGCGGGGTGGTTCTTCCGGCGCTCGACGATCTTCTGACATGCTGCTAAAAGCTCAGGCCCTGCAGCCCGGTGAATAGCCCCATCCACACCGCCTCCTCCCAGAAGCGTTGAGTTAGCAGCATTCACGATAGCATCCACTTCTAAGCAGGTAATATCACCCTTCAGAAGTTCCAAAACAGCCATACTTCCCTCTTTAACGTTTAAACTTTAGGGTCTCCAGGGTAGTATCTCCCCGGATGAAATTAAACCACAGTTCTCTATCGGTCTTTTCCCGTAAGTTTTTGTAGAAAGAAGCTAAATCCTTCACCGGCTCCCCGTTAATACCCGTGATCCGGTCCCCTCGCTGTAACCCGATAATAGCTGCAGGGGTCTCCGGGATAACCTGGGCTACATACAGACCCTGGGCATTCCTGTCGAGTTTCAAATTATCCTTGATAACATCTGAAAGAGGGACGATAAATACCCCAGGCCAGAGCTTTTTATTATCCGCAGCCACCGTATCGGTCCGTACTTCAATACGAACTTGGAAATCCCGGGATGCCCCATCCCGGATGACGGTGAATTGCGCCTGTTCCCCGGGTTTAATGTCCCCAACCATCATGGTGAGGGGGTTCATCCCGCGGGCTTCCTTACCATTCACATGGGTGATGAAGTCTCCAGGCCGTATACCCCCTTTATCCGCGGGAGAACCCAAGAATACCTGGGTGGCCAAGGCCCCTCGTTTCCCCTCAAGTTTCAGGGCCTGCATCATATCCCGGTCAGGGTCGGTGAGGGAAACCCCCAGCCAGCCGTAACTGATCTGCCCGGAACTGATAAATTCATCAATGGAGCGCTTGGCGTTATTGATCGGAATGGCAAAACCCAGTCCTACGGAACCGCCTCCAGAGCTATTACTGGCTATCCAGGTATTGATTCCGATGACCTCTCCCCGGATATTCACCAAGGCTCCTCCCGAATTACCCTGATTGATGGACGCATCGGTCTGGATGAAATCATTAATATTATTCCCCGGTCCGCCGGTACGGCCTACGGCACTCACAATACCCATGGTTACCGATGACATGAACCCCAAGGGGTTTCCCACGGCAATGGCCCAATCCCCCACCTTGACCGTATCGGAATCTCCCAATTCCGCCAGAGGATGGGTATCGCTGGTCTTGAAGGACACCATGGCCAGGTCCTTGCGCTCATCTTTTCCCACCAAGGTCGCGGGATATTCCTTGGCATCATTGGTAACCACCACAATTTCGTTGACATCCCCTACCACATGGTTATTGGTCAATACATAATAGGTATCCAGGTTCTTGCGGACGATGATCCCTGAACCAAGCCCCTGAGACCGGTATTCCCGTTCCTGACCTTGTCCATCTGAATTGCCGTCCTGAGGCCCGAAGAAAAATTCCCAGGGGATACCGTTGAAATTGGGGATCTGCTGCCGCCGGATGGAAACGGTTTTAAGCTCTACCACTGAAGGAAGTACCTTATTTGCCACGGATCTGAAAGCGCTTTGCAGTCCTTCGGCTACCTGCAGGGCATCCCGGGGGATGGTTCCTGGACTTTCTTGAGCTTGGGCGATTTTTTTAGCCTTGGGAGTTGAACATGAAAATGAAAGGAACGCCATGGAGAACCCGAAAATAACCCCGATGAGTACTAGATTAAAGATAAAGAAATTTTTAGATGATAATTTTTGTACTAGATTCATAAGCATAGTCTCCTATTTATAGAAAAGATTGCTCCTGTGATTATGGTAAAGGAATCGCTAATCGGTTCCTTTATATTTAATAATATCTTTTTTTTGTAATAGTTACAGCCCCAAAATACAGGAAGCCTTCTCTTTTGGCCGCCGAGACTGCTTTCCGGTTCCCGGTGAACACCTATACCATGAAGGAACCTCTGAAAACTGAAATTTTTAGAGGTTCCCCTTATATATAGAGAGGCTTTATAAAAATGTCATATCTTGAAACTGGCCCAGGAATTGAAAAAGTACCTGTCTTCGCCCCACCGGTATGTTCCTTCCATAAAGCAGCGTCAAGGGTCTTAGTCCACCCCTTCAAACTTCTGCTGGCTTTATAGCAAGCCTACTGTTTGCAAGACCCCAATACTCTCCAGTACCTCTTCCCAAGAAAAAACCTCCAGATTAACCGTCCCGGTAAACTCCGCCAGTAAAGGAACCACTTCCTGAAACCACGGTTCTTCCAGGTGTAAGGGCCGATGATCCGGGAGTCTCCCATCTATCCGGGCTTTCTCATGATCAAGCCCATGGAGATGGATTTCCTGGATCCGTTCATTAAAGCGCTTATAAAAAGCCCCCGGCTCCTTCCCTTCCAAGAGTAGATGCCCTGTATCCATGCAAATCCCCACTTCATCGGGAAGATACTCCAAAAACGCCTCAAACTTCCTGAGAAGGGTATTCTCCACCAGGAAGAGGTTCTTTCCCCGGTCAAACCGGTTCCCCCAGGAAGCGATGAGCCCAGCCAGGGCCTGTGCATCTTCAGGAGGTCCTGGATGGAAGATGTAATGCCCGGTCAGGGGGAGGAGTTGCTCCACCAGTTCCTCATGGACGGGCAGCAACGGTTCGGGAAGGTGAACGGTAAAGCTAAAACGGCTTCGTAGTTCCCAGATGCCCCCCCATTCCTTGTGGAGGAGCCTTTGTGTCTCCCCATCATAAAAGAAGAACAGCAACTCCACCCCGTTAATTGCAGACTGTCTCTGGAGAAAGGTGAGATTTTCCAGGTAGGTTCCGGGAATCACCCAGGAAGGAACCGCTAAACGCATCATTTAACCCTGAGGGGGATCCCTGAAACCATGAATTCCATCCTATCTGCGGCAGCGGCAATGCGCCGGTTCGCTTCTGCTAAGAGCAGATTATAGCGGCGGGTGGCTTCATCAAAAGGGATGTTTCCCAGCCCTGTTTCATTGCTCACCACAATAGCGTTCTGCATACCCCGGATGAAACGATCCAGCAAGGGATGAAAATCCGCTTCCCGATGGTAATACATGAGGTTATTGATCCACATGGGAATACAGTCCACAATCACCGGGGTACTGGCCTTGGCAATGGCCTGGTCCAGGGCCAGAGGCTCTTCGATGGTAAGAAAGGTACCCAGGGCAGAGCGCTCTTCCTGATGCCGCTGGATTCGGAGCTTCATTTCATCGTCCAAGGCTTCAGCAGTGGCGATGAAAGAAACCGGGAATTTCCATAGTTGTTTGACCAATTCCAGGGCGCGGCTGGATTTTCCTGCTTTGACTCCTCCGGTAATAAAGATGATCATGATTTTTGATTGTGCGGAATTCCCCGGCAGGTGTCAAGGCTGCGGGGTGCCGCTGCTTTGACCATACTAAAAAACAGACCCCTTGGATCCCAGAAACAGTAGGAGCGGATCATCCTCTCAGCAGAACCCAAATGATGGAAGGAAGGAAGTTCCGGTTTTCCGGATCAGGCAGGGTTGGGGTATAAAAATCCCCTTTAATCGATATAAGCCCTGGACCTTTCTTGTTCATAAAAGAAATACAGAAATCCTGATACTTGCAGCCTTCAGCATCACCAGGAGGCTGATTCAGTCAGAAACGATATTTTACCCCTAGAGCAGGGGAAATGGACAAGGTATGACCATAGCCTATATCCCCGAATTCCACACTGGCCCAGAAGGTGAAGGAATTAAAGAAGTAATCAAATTCCGGGGTCAGACTGAAATACCCAAAAGATTCTTTTACGTTGAAGGCTAGTTCCGCGTAAAATTGATCCTGCAGCAAGTTGATGGCCGCCTCCATACCATCAACCACCGCATCCGGGGCGAGGATGAAATGGGCAGCCACCTTGAACCCTAACCAGAACGGGGTACTATAGGTCGCCGTGAGATCCAGGCCGAAAAGCGTATCCACCCTACCCCACAACTTATACGTCCAGGGAAAACCCAAGGCCAGGGAAACATCCCCTGGAGGGAGAAACAGGCCGTAGCTTAGTTCAGGCTTTACCGTACCGCTGCCTCGGCCATTGTTCTCTTCCGGGTTAAAGAGAAGCTCATCTTCATTTTGAAGCCTGAATTGAAACTCCGAAATAGAACCCAGAGGCAGATGAACCGCAATTTTTTCTTCAGAAAAAAAGAATTGAGGAAAGGTGCTCAGGCAGAAGGTATATTCCCCCTTTACATACAGATCCACCTTCCCAAAGGAATGATCGTATTCAATCAAGGGGGTAAGAAAATAATCCTGCCAATCCATATCCCACAGGTAGAAACCATCCCCATAGAGGCCAAGGCTGAGGCCGATCTTATCGGCCATAGCAGTACCGCACAAGGAGAAGATCAAAAAAAGACAAATCCACTTTCTCATACTGATCCTGAACAGTAATGTATACCATAATAGGGTGCGTGTAAAGTAAACTCACGATAGAACCAGGATAAAC
>JAITAI010000193.1 GCA_031284195.1 Treponema sp. | reverse complement strand
CCCGTTCCTTACATTCCCTGGTAAAAACGCTTCTTTCTCCCATGATATCCTCTGCTTTGAGCATAGGCTTAACTTCCTGTCCATTCAGCCGGGGAAATTCCTGAGTTCTAGGTTGGAGAGAGCATATTATATGCGCTAGCCTTGGGAACTCGGGAAAAAAGCTTGCACAAAAAACTAAGGTATTGTATATTTATACAGTTAATAATATTACTGCTGCTAATGTATGAGGCTATCCACTCGTACAGGAGATATTGGTGAAAGAACGACTGGCCCGCTTAAAAGCTGTCCGAAAATTGATAAAAACCTACCGGATTGAATCTCAGGAAACCCTGTTGGGGTACTTGCAGAAAGAAGGATTTATAGTTACCCAAGCTACCCTTTCACGGGACTTAAAACTCCTCAAAGTCGGTAAAATATCCGATGGACATAATGGGTATGTGTATTCCTTGCCGGGCGATGATGAACGGCAGGAAACCGAACAGACTTATATCCATGATTTCTTGCGGGGGTATGTTTCAATTGAATGGTCAGGTAATATCGTGGTGATCAAGACCTATTCTGGCCATTCCGATTCCGTAGCCTTGGCAGTGGATAACTTAGGCTTGGATGATGTATTGGGGACCATCGCGGGTAGAGATAATACGGTCTTTGTATGTCTTCGAGAGGGGATAAGTGGGGAAAATTTTATAAACTGCATGAAAGAAAGCATTCCAGAACTGGAAACCTAAGGATATGCGCAAGAAGGCACTACTGACCATTCGGTCATTGAGCGCTGCGTATATCCTAAGGAGTTCCTGGGATAGACTCATTGCAAGGAGATGGAAGATGCGTTATGTGGATTTTGACAAGACTGCCGGGTATCACCAATTAGCAAGTCTTAAAGCATCGGGAACCAAGGTTGACTTGGGTTCGCTACTCAGCGCCGCACAGGTGAATCAGCGCCAGGTTCCTATGGCTGCTGGGTTAACCTATTCATGGGCAGCCAAAGAAGTGGATACGCCGGTTCTGGAATCGCTCCAGGCCCTTGCAGAAGAGCAGGAGCTTATCGGCAAATACCAGGCCATCCTGGAAGGGGAGGTGATGAACACTGGAGAACACCGAAAGGTGCTGCACCATCTGCTTCGGGGGCAGCTTGGGAAACCGGTCATCCACGACGGGAAGGATATCGGCGCTTTTTATCGCCAGGAGCAGGAACGGTTTTCCGCGTTTGCCGATGCGGTTCATGCCGGTACCCTACGAGGTTCCACAGGGAAAGCCTTTACCACGGTCGTGCAGATTGGCATTGGCGGCTCGGATTTGGGTCCCCGGGCCTTGTATCTGGCCCTGGAGAATTGGGCTGCGGCAGCGGGAAAACAGCGTTTACAGGCGAAATTCACCTCCAATGTGGACCCTGATGATGCCTCCCAGGTTGCCGCTTCAGTGGTTTTGGAGCAGACCATCTTTGTGTTGGTGTCCAAAAGCGGGACCACCCAGGAAACCTTGGCCAACGAACTTTTCATCAAAGCGAAGCTCCATAAAGCAGGACTTGATCCCAGTAAACACCTGGTGGCAGTAACTAGCGAAACCAGTCCCTTGGCCCGCAATCCTGCCTACCTGGATTCTTTTTACATTGATGATTTCATCGGCGGCCGTTACTCATCCACTTCGGGGGTGGGCGGGGTGGTCCTCTCCCTGGCGTTTGGGAAAGAGGTGTTTCAGGCAATCCTCGCCGGGGCTCATGAAGCGGATACCTTGGCCCTGGAATCGAATATATACAAAAACGCTGCCCTCCTGGATGCCCTCATCGGGATCTGGGAACGTAATTTCCAAGGGTATCCCTATACGGCGATCCTGCCCTATAGCCAAGCCCTTTCTCGTTTCCCTGCCCACTTGCAGCAGCTTGACATGGAATCCAACGGTAAGCGGGTTAACCGGAACGGGGAGCCCCTTGCGTACGCCACCGGTCCTGTGGTCTTTGGCGAGCCAGGAACCAACGGCCAACATTCCTTTTACCAGCTCCTCCATCAGGGTACGGATGTGATCCCCCTCCAATTCGTGGGTTTTATCGAAAGCCAGCGGGGAGATGACCTTATGGTGGACGGCTCCTTGAGTCAAACCAAGCTCAAGGCAAACCTAGCAGCTCAGATTGTGGCTTTTGCCAAGGGGAAAGCCGACCCCAATGGTAACAAGGTATTCCTCGGAGGGAGGCCCTCAAGCCTCATCTACGGCAAGCGGCTTACCCCTGAAGCATTGGGAGCCCTCCTTGCCCACTTTGAAAACAAGGTCATGTTCCAAGGACTGGTATGGAACCTCAACAGCTTTGACCAAGAAGGGGTCCAGTTAGGGAAGGTCCTCACCAAAAAGGTCCTCGCTGCCCAAGGGGGTTCCTCCGGGGATCCCGTGTTGGATGCCTATAGCGCCCTCTTAGGATTGTAAAGAGCATCAGTAGGTGCAGGGGGTTCTTGTTAAGGCCCCCTGCCGCTAGGTGTGTATACATGGCCTGTTGTAATCGATTGCTCCGCAAAGGACTGCCGTTCCATTCCAACCGCAGGACCTAGTACTGAGGGATGATTGCCTCACGGTACGGCTATGAGCCGAAAGGGGAACTGCGTGGACAATACCTAGGGGGAGAGTTTTTTCAAGACATTAAAACCGAAACTTGCTGTTCTGGGAAGGAAGTACACAAAGCGGTACGTCAAACGGCGGTATTTGAGTACATTGTTTATCACAACCGATTCCGTAGATATTCAGCCATTGGATGCTACACCCTTAGTATTAACAAATATAGCATTGCGGCTTAACTGTTTGTCCTCCAATATGAGGGAAATCTATATCCTCTTCCCGATTTAAGAATCTCACCCCATTGAGGGGTTCTAATTCCATACCGATGATGTACCGGCCGGTTACACCGTACTTGATTGCCTTACCGCCTCTGGGCGTTGTCCCGATGACGTAGGTTTGTAGGTTCATAGGGTACCCTTCAAAGAAAAGCCCTTCATTCTTACTGCATTAGCCTCATCGTTGGTTATCATCCCCGCTTCCTACCACCATGTTGGCCTTGTCCGGTTCCAGGAGGCGATTCATTTTTTCCAGGGAAATCACAATACCACCATATTCGGGAATGGAGCCCCTCCAGAAAGACTGAAATCCGCACGCTGGTTAGTTTTGGGAAAGCCTCATGAGATAGAAATATACCACCGATGTCTAAACCACTGTATCAAAATAACCACCAATATGTATCATAATAACACAATCCCTTAAGTTTAATTCAATTGTTAACAGGACACCGGTAAAATAATAGAAAAAGGGTATGCAAGAACAAGTCCTCTTAAACCTCCTGATTACGAACCTTGGGTATCTCCTAAAAACGTATTGGGGGGGGGGGGGGGGGGGGGGGGGTGTTTTATTATCGTCCACAAAAATATGTGTTTTTTAAAATCCAGGTATCATAAGTTCTAGTGCCCCCAGG
>JAITAI010000174.1 GCA_031284195.1 Treponema sp. | reverse complement strand
GTGTTTGTCCTGGGGTTGGTAGATGATTTGCATGAACTTCGTCCTCGATACAAGCTGCTGGGCCAAAGTGTAGCCAGCCTCATTCCCGTGCTCTGTGGGATTCATATCACCACGGTGGGTCCCGTGGACTTGGGTCTTATGGGGTATTTTATGACCTTTGTGTGGCTTGTGGGGATGAGTAATGCCTTTAACTTGATTGACGGGGTGGATGGGTTGTGTGGAACCTTGTCTGTGAGTGTAGCCCTTACCCTAGGGGTGGTGGTATGCCTTAAGGGAACTGGGGATACCGGGGCCCTTGGGTTTATCCTGGGGGCCTGTGTGGTGGGTTTTCTGGTATATAACAAGCCGCCGGCACGGATTTTTATGGGGGATGGGGGGAGTCAGTTTTTGGGATTTATGATTGGAGCGTTACCGCTGCTCAAAAGTCCTTCGGAGTTGAAGTTCAACTTGTTTCCGATGGTGGTGGTGTTAAGCGCTATACCGCTTTTAGATACGGTGGCGGCGATATGGAGGAGGACGCGAGAAGGGCGGTTATTTTTTACCCCGGATAAACGGCATTTACACCACAAATTGATGGAACTGGGGTATACGACGAAGAGTATATTGGGATTGCTGGTAACGATACAGGTGGGGTTGTGTGGGGTTTCGATTTTAGCGGTGGTGGGGATAGGAGGGTTGAGGGGATTTATTGTACTTTGGGTAAGTTTTGGGGTGATGATTTTATTTTTTGGGATTATACACTATACCAGTCATGCCGTTTCCAGGGTAAAAGAGCGTTCCGCATGAAGCTCTTCCGGGGGATTTAGTACAGTGAATTACTACTATCTTCATTGATCTTTTTCAAAGTTAACTGAATTTTGTAAAAGCTTCACTTGACTTTTTTTTTTCTTTCTGATATGTTTAATTCCTCTTGGTTAAAGATAATTGCATCAATATATGAGAATGAAGATAAAAGGGGAGTTTTTGATTCATGCCTACAATTAATCAGTTGGTTCGTTTCGGACGGCAGCAGATTACCACCAAAACGAAGTCTCCGGCACTCCGGTCCTGTCCTCAAAAGCGAGGAGTTTGTACCCGTGTTATGACCGTTACTCCCAAAAAGCCGAATTCGGCTCTTCGGAAGGTTGCCCGGGTGCGGCTTTCCCATGGGACAGAGGTTACTGCCTATATTCCGGGTATTGGTCATAACCTCCAAGAACATTCGGTTGTTCTGGTTCGTGGGGGTAGGGTTAAAGACCTTCCTGGTGTACGGTACCATATTATTCGAGGTGCTAAAGATACCCTAGGGGTAGGAGACCGCAAGCGGGGCCGGTCCAAGTATGGAGCCAAGCGGCCTAAGGCCTAAGGAGTAAGCATGGGACGTAAAAAGAAGACCGTAGACCGGGGTATTGTACCGGATCCAAAATACAACAGTGTGGTGATTTCAAAATTTGTAAACCGCATGATGTGGGAAGGAAAACGTTCGATTGGGCTTCGGATTGTGCATGACGCCTTGGAGGTACTTCGGGTTAAGGCCGAGAAAGAGCCCCTTGAAGTTTTTCTTAAAGCCATAGAAAATGTTAAGCCGGTGATTGAGGTAAAGTCCCGGCGGGTAGGAGGGGCGACGTATCAGGTACCTATGGAAATTCGAGAGTCCCGGCGGGAGGCTCTGGGGATGCGGTGGATTATCAATGCCGCCCGTTCGAAAACCGGTCATAGCATGGGAGACCGTCTTGCAGCGGAACTCTTAGATGCTTATAATAATACCGGTATAGCCTTCAGGAAAAAAGAAGATACCCATAGGATGGCAGAAGCGAATAAGGCCTTTGCCCATTATCGATGGTGACTTGACAAGGGAAGTTCTTTGTGAGATGATGAAAAATCTCTTGGAAAGGGGTATATAATCTTTTTTTTAGAGGGTTGTTTTTTGAAAAGAGGATTCGGCGTAAATGAACGCTGAATAATGTTGTTTACACCTAATGGCTTACCGGGAATCAGGAGATTGCTTCAGGTGTAGGAGTCTCGATGATCCAAACCGATCATCATGGAAACGGAATGAAGGATATATTTTCCTTTGTTTTTGTTCCAGTGGCGTTGTGTGCGATGAGATAGGTGGAGCGGGACAGATGCTGATAAGTAGAGTGTGCTGTATTTGAGTAGCCTGCTCTGCATGGTTCTGTTCATTTTTTGCTTCTCTTTTGTATTAATCTATAACGCTTTATTGTATTGTTCATGGTATGTAGCTCTTGGGGGTCTTGCATTCTTTTGAATAATGGGTTATAATACTGCATAATCATAGATGATTGTGCTTTTGTAGATTTGTGCTACATTAAGTGCCTAAAAAAACGTAAGGAGGACGCGTAATGGCAAAAGAGAAGTTCACTCGCGATAAGATACATATGAATGTCGGAACCATCGGCCATGTGGATCATGGTAAAACCACCTTGTCCGCTGCGATCACGATGTATTGTAATAAAAAGTATGGGGACAAGCTTATGCGCTTTGATGATATTGATAATGCGCCCGAAGAAAAGGCCCGGGGTATTACGATTAATACCCGGCATCTGGAGTATCAATCGGACAAGCGCCACTATGCTCATATTGACTGTCCTGGACACGCTGACTATATCAAGAACATGATCACCGGTGCGGCCCAAATGGACGGCGCAGTACTAGTGGTTTCAGCGCCGGATTCGGTTATGCCGCAGACCCGGGAACATATCATTCTGGCTCGCCAGGTAGGGGTTCCCAACATCATTGTGTTTCTCAACAAGGTCGATTTAGTAGACGATCAGGAGTTGCTTGAGTTGGTTGAGGAAGAGATCAAGGATGTGCTTAATGCCAATGGATTTCCAGGAAACGAAATCCCCATCATCAAGGGTTCTGCATTCAAAGCTATGTCTGAACCGGATAACCCTGAAGCGGTTGCATGTGTCGAAGAATTGCTAAAGGCCATGGATAGTTATTTCCCTGATCCGATACGGGATAGCGATAAGCCTTTTCTTATGCCTATTGAGGATGTATTTACCATTTCTGGCCGTGGAACCGTGGTTACGGGGAAGGTGGAGCGGGGTATTGTCAAGCTCAATGAGGAAGTGGAGATTGTGGGTATTAAACCCACCAAAAAGACCGTGGTTACGGGTATCGAGATGTTTAACAAGTTGCTTGACAGCGGGCAGGCCGGTGATAACATCGGTTCGTTGCTCCGGGGTATTGATAAGGCCGAAGTTGAGCGGGGGCAGGTTCTTGCGAAGCCCGGTTCCATCACGCCGCACATGAAGTTCAAGGGGCAGATTTACTGTCTCTCCAAAGAAGAGGGAGGGCGACACAGTCCTTTCTTTACTGGGTATCGGCCGCAGTTTTATTTCCGGACTACAGATATCACCGGTACGGTGAAGTTGCCCGAAGGCAAAGAAATGATCTTGCCCGGAGATAATACTGAAATTTTCGGTGAATTGATTCACCCTATTGCTATGGAAAAAGGGCTGCGGTTTGCTATCCGTGAGGGTGGAAAAACAGTTGCTTCTGGTCAGGTAGTTGAAATTATTGAATAACACCCTTTGATATGATGGGGGCAGGTATTTGGTTTTACGCATTTTTTACGGATCAAATACCCCCTTGTGGGAGGAATAATGGATAAGGAACGAATTCGTGTGCGACTGCGCGGGTTTGATGTGGAACTCATTGATCAGAGTGCGAAATCTATCGTTCAAACGGTTCAAAAAGCGGGTGCCCGGGTGACGGGTCCTATCCCTTTACCGACTCGCATTAATAAAGTAACGGTGCTCCGTTCTCCTCATGTGAATAAAAAGTCTCGTGAGCAGTTTGAGATGCGGACCCATAAGCGGTTGATCGACATAATAAATCCTTCTCCCGAAGTAATGGATTCTTTGATGAAACTGGAACTTCCTGCGGGTGTTGATGTTGAGATAAAACAGTAAAATCCGTTGGATTTTAACAGAAACTGATTCTTGGAAGGTAGCTTTGCGGATTAGATTTCGCGGGGACAGACGATCTTGAGAAGATGGATTGGTTATCTTGATCGAGAGGATGGTGTGTCCGAGTTGCCGTGATCGTACAGTACCTGCTCGAAATGAGCGGTTTGGGAGTTAAGCATGTTGGGGCTTTTGGCCAAAAAAGTGGGTATGACTCAGGTCTTTGACGATGCAGGCAGGCTTGTTCCGGTAACGGTCTTGCGTATCGATCCAAATATGGTGGTTGCTCAAAAAAACGAAGAAAAAAACGGCTATGCCGCAGTGGTGCTTGGGGTGGACGATGCAAAACCTGGGCGAGTGACGAAGCCGTATAAGGGACAATTTCCGGAACAGATTACCCCAAAGCAACACATTAAAGAATTTCGTGATTTTGATAAGGAAGTTGCCGTAGGAGATTCTCTTGGGGTAGAGGTCTTTGAAGGATGCCGGTATGTAGATGTAACGGGAGTTTCCAAGGGTAAGGGCTTTCAGGGGGTAATGAAGCGCTGGGGTTTTAGCGGCGGTCACCATTCTCACGGTTCTAAATTTCACCGTGAACCGGGATCTACAGGACAGTCAACCTATCCGGGGCGAACTTTTAAGAATATGAAATTACCCGGTCGTATGGGACGGGAACAGGTGACGGTCTTGAGCCTTAAGGTGGTCAAGGTGGATCCGGAAAAACAGCTTTTGGTGATTCGAGGCGCTGTTCCTGGGGTACATAAAGGCCTGGTGATAGTCAGGGCTGCGGTAAAAAAGTAGGGACCGGTAAGAAGTGAGGAATTGAATGGATCGGACGGTGTATTCTATTGAAGGTAAAGAACTACGGAGTATCGAATTAGACGACGCTGTATTTGGCCTTCCGGTAAATGAAGATGTCATCTGGTATGCTATACACAACGAGCTTGCCAATAAACGGTTGGGAACGGCGAGTACTAAGGATCGGGGAGAGATTCATGGTTCCAATGCCAAGCCTTATAAGCAGAAGGGAACGGGCCGAGCGCGGCGAGGGGATAAGAAGTCTCCGGTGCTTGTAGGAGGGGGTACCGTATTTGGTCCTAAACCCCGGGATTTTTCTTATGCCCTTCCCAAAAAAGTAAAGCGGCTTGCCTTAAAGAGTATTTTGAGTTTGAAAGTACAAAGCGATACCCTGAAAATAGTTGAAGATTTTTCGATAGCTTCGGGGAAAACAAAAGAATTGGCAGGGGTCCTTGCCCATTTTGGTCCTGGTGAACGGACGATTATTATTCTAAAAGATGATGACCCTCTGGTAAAGCGGGCGGGAGCTAATATACCTTGGCTTAGGTTTCTTTCGTATAATCGTCTGCGGGCTCATGACTTGTTTTATGGCCGCCAGGTTCTACTCTTGGAAACGGCTGCTAAAAATTTGAATGTTTTTTATAGTCCCGATGAAGGCGTAAGGGGTACTGAACAGGGAGAGGGGATCCAATGATACAGGGAACGATGATTCCGGAAAAGGTCTTGATTGAACCGGTGCTTTCAGAAAAGACCAATATTATGCGGGAAGAAGGAAAATACGTGTTTCGGGTGGACCTTGCAGCAACGAAGATTCAGATAAAAGAAGCGGTACGTATCTTATTTAAAGTACATCCGATTTCCTGCACCGTTATGGTAGTTGGGGGTAAACCGAAGCGGCAGCGTTATAGGTCTGGTTATACTTCTTCATGGAAGAAAGCCATTGTCCGATTGCCCAAGGATGAGAAGATAAGCCTCTTTGAGGGTATATAAGGGAAGATTATGGGGATAAAAACGTATAAGCCGATAACCGCAGGGATGCGGCAGTGGATTAGTTTGGATTATTCCGAGCTTTCTAAGCATATTCAGCCTGCAAAATCTCTTACTTCAGGGCGGGCAGAACGGGCGGGTCGAGATACCCATGGTCGTATCAGTGTATGGCATAAGGGGGGTGGGCATAAGCGCCTGTACCGGACCATAGACTTTAAGCGGGATAAGATCGGCGTTCCGGGGAAGGTTTCAACTATTGAATATGATCCTAATCGTAGTTCTAATATTGCCTTGATTGTCTATGCTGATGGGGAGAAGCGGTATATTATTGCCCCCAAGGGCCTTACACGTAATGCTCAGATTCTCAGTGGTCCTAATGCGCCGATTGAAATTGGCAATGCTCTGCCCTTAGAGAATATCCCCTTGGGATTTACCGTGCATAATATTGAGCTTACCTTGGGTAAGGGTGGTCAGATGGCGCGGGCTGCAGGGGCGAGTGCCCTGATTGTTGCTAAAGAAGGGGATTACGTTACTTTAAGGCTTCCTTCTGATGAGATGCGTATGGTTTTCAAGAAATGTTACGCTACCATTGGAACCGTAGGAAACGAAGATCATATGAATACCCAATTCGGTAAGGCCGGACGGAAGCGATGGCTTGGGATACGACCCACGGTACGGGGTATGGTTATGAACCCGGTGGATCACCCCCACGGAGGTGGCGAAGGAAAAAACAAGGGTATTCATCCAGTAAGTCCGTGGGGACAGCCGACGAAGGGATACAAGACGCGGAGTAAGCATAAGCCGTCATCCCGGTTTATTGTGAGCCGGGGGAAAAAGAAATAGGAGCGTAGGGTGTCAAGGTCCATTAAGAAAGGGCCCTTCATAGAGAAGAGTCTTTATAAAAAGGTATTGGAGATGAGTAAGGTCCGGGACAGGAAGATGATCAAGACTTATTCCCGTTGTTCTACCATTATTCCTGAAATGGTGGGGGGAACCATTTCCGTTTATAACGGTAAAACCTGGATTCCTGTATACATTACGGAAAATCTGGTCGGCCATAAACTTGGTGAATTTGCCCCTACCCGGATTTTCCGGGGACATGCAGGTTCGGACAAGAAGGCCGCTAAATAGTAGGTAGATATATGGAAACAAAGCGCGGTTATAAGGCGGTAACGAAGTACCTTATCGCTTCACCTTTTAAGATTCGTCCGGTGGCAGATCTAATACGCCGGAGGTCTTACCCGGAGGCCATGTCTTTACTGGAAAATATGCCCCACAAGGGGGCGCGGCTTATTCGGAAAACCGTAAAATCCGCTGCTTCCAATGCCCTCTGTCAAAATAAGGGGCTTGAAGAAGATATGTTATACGTGAAGGAAGTGCTGATTGATGAGGGTCCCCGGATGAAGCGGGTATGGTTCCGGGCTCGGGGTCGAGCGGACATGCTTCTCAAGCGGATGTGTCATATTACCGTAGTTATTGATGAAACCAAAAAGGCGGGGAGTTAAAGTGGGACAAAAAGTTAATCCGATTGGACTGCGCATTGGTATCAATAAAACCTGGGGTTCGAGGTGGTATGTAGGCCCTAAGGAGTATGCCAATACCCTTCATGAGGATATACAATTACGTAAACGTATCATGGGTTTACCTGAAACCAAGGGTGCGGATATTGCTGAACTGGAAATTATTCGGCATCCCCAGCGTATCACCATTACCATTCATACCGCCCGTCCCGGGGTTATTATTGGCACTAAGGGGGCTAATATTGAGAAGATAGGGGTAGAGCTGCAGCGGCATGTAAGTAAAAAGATTCAAATTAAGATCAAGGAAGTACGTAATGTTGATAATAATGCCCAAATTATCGCTCAAAACATTGCCCGGCAGCTTTTAGCTCGCTCTTCTTTTAGGCGGACCATGAAACAGGCCATTAGTAATGCCATCAAGAAGGGTAATGCCCAAGGGGTCAAAGTGCGGCTTTCAGGCCGTCTTGGAGGGGCAGAGATGTCCCGTACTGAAGAGGCTAAAGAGGGCCGAATTCCTTTGCATACTTTGCGGGCGGATATTGATTACGGGTTTGCAGAGGCGCATACCACCTTTGGGGCTATCGGTGTTAAAGTATGGGTCTACAACGGTATGAAATATGGTAAAGAACAAAAGGAAGATGCCGGTGCTTTGGTTCGTAAACGCCGGGACCGGGTTCCTGCAAGGAGTTAAATATGTTGAGTCCTAAACGTGTTAAATTTCGCAAGGTACAGCGGGGTACCATGCCGGGGAATGCCACTCGGGGGAACCGGGTGGTTTTTGGGGATTATGCCTTGGTTGCTATGGACCGGATGTGGATTACCAACCGGCAGATCGAAGCAGCCCGTATTGCTTTAAATCGTCATATAAAGCGGGGAGGGAAGATTTGGATTCGCATTTTCCCAGATAAACCCTATTCAAAGAAACCTGCTGAAACCCGTATGGGTAAGGGTAAGGGAGCTCCAGAGTACTGGGTGGCGGTGGTGAAGCCAGGGACGGTGATGTTTGAATTGGGGGGTATTGAAAAATCCATTGCTCAAGAAGCCATGACCTTAGCTGGTTCTAAGCTTCCGATAAGGACCCGGTTTGTTGCCCGGGCTGATTTTGAACTGGGTGCATAAGGAATAAGAACAAATGAAAAATTCGTTTAAGAATCTGTCTTTCCCTGAACTCAAGGCGAAGCGGGAAGAGCTTAATAAGAAATATATGGAATTCCGGTTCCAGAGTGTTATTGGTCATGTGGATAATCCACTTCAAAAGCGTACCCTGCGCCGGCAGATTGCCCGGCTGAACACCTTGATTTGGCAACAGGAGCGGCCTTTAAAAGCAGAGTAAAGGTTTTTGCAGTGAGTATTACGGTGCGGGGAGAATGAGGAGAATACTGTGGCAGAGCAGCTTGTTAAGGCTAAAAAGGGGAAAAAAGAGTTTGTAGGGCTCGTTAAAAGCGACAAGATGAATAAAACCATCGTGGTTGCGGTGGAAACTACGACCTTACATCCCCTGTATAAGAAGTACGTGAGGCGGATCAAAAAGGTAAAAGCCCATGATGAGACCAATGAGGCGAAGATCGGAGACCGGGTCCGGGTGGTGGAATGCCGGCCTATCAGCAAAGAAAAGTGTTGGAAACTGGCGGCGATTGTAGAACGCGCGCAATAGGGATCCTTTCCCATGTAATGGCTTGTCAGCGGGGGCAGGTAAGCATAAAGTTATGGAGTAAAAGAAAATGATTCAGGTGGAGACTTTCCTGAATGTAGCGGATAATTCAGGCGCTAAGATTGTTCAGTGTATCAAGGTGCTGGGCGGTTCTAAGCGAAAATATGCAAGTATTGGGGATATTATTGTGGTGGCGGTGAAAGATGCTTTACCGACATCGAATATAAAAAAGGGTTCCGTTGAAAAGGCGGTGGTCGTGAGGACCCATAAAGAATACCGGCGTCCTGACGGCACGTATATCCGCTTTGACGATAATGCCTGTGTTATTATTGATGCAAGTTTGAATCCTAAAGGAAAGCGCATTTTCGGCCCGGTTGCCCGGGAATTACGGGAGAAGGATTATATGAAGATTGTATCCCTCGCCCCTGAGGTGCTCTAGGGCCTTAAGGACTCTGTTCCCTGCGAAGGCGCCTGAAATGGCGGTGTTCGTAAGGAAATGATGATAGGTACGACTTAAGGTGGTACTGAAAATTAAGGAGCGGCGGTATGGGAGCGGTTACGCAACATAAATTTAAATTAAAAAAAGAAGATACCGTCCAGATCATTGCGGGCAAGGACAAGGGAAAGCGGGGGCGAATATTGAAGATCTTCCGCGACAAGGACCGGGTCGTTGTGGAAGGCGCCAATATCGTCAAAAAGGCGAAAAAGCGCCGTAATCAGCAGGATCGGGGTGGAATTTTTGAGATAGAGGCTGCGATCCACAGTTCCAATGTGCAGATCGTATGTAAAAGATGCGGACCTACCCGGATAGGGTTTAAGTTGGACGGGAATACGAAGACCCGGATCTGTCGAAAATGCGGAGAGGCGTTGTAATGAAAGTCGCTGAGACAAAGGGTATTGAGACGAAGGGCTATGAGCCACGGCTCAAGAAACTATACAAAGAACAGATAGCCCCTGCATTATTCAAGGAATTTGGTTATACTTCCACCATGCAGACTCCGCGGTTAGAGAAGATCATCGTTAGTATGGGTGTAGGGGAAGCCTTGCAAAACAAGAAACTCTTGGATGCTGCGGTGGATGATCTGACCCTTATTACCGGACAGAAGGCGGTTAAGACCAAGGCTCGTAAGAGTATCGCCAATTTTAAGATTCGGGAAGGACAAGAAATAGGGGTTAAGGTTACATTGCGAGGGGCTATGATGTATGAATTCTTGGATCGACTGGTGAATGTAGCTCTTCCCCGAGTTAAGGACTTTCGGGGGGTCAATCAGAACGCCTTTGACGGTCACGGAAACTACTCCCTCGGTATTACTGAGCAGATTATTTTCCCGGAAATTGATTTTGATAAAATTGAACGGGTAGCCGGACTCAATATCGCCATCGTAACGACGGCGCGAACCGATGCGGAGGCTAAGGCTTTCCTCGCCAAGTTCGGTATGCCTTTTAGAAAGTAAGGGAGGTATTATGGCAAGAAAAGCGATGATCATAAAGGCGCTGCGGACGCCTAAATATAAGACAAGAAAGGTGAACCGTTGCAGGATCTGTGGACGGGCTAGGGGATACCTCCGAAAATTTGAGATGTGCCGCCTTTGTTTTCGCAAATTTGCGAGTGAAGGGCTGATACCGGGCATCACCAAATCTAGTTGGTAATTAAGGAGGAAAGGATGAGTATCTCTGATCCCGTGGCGGATATGTTAACCAAGATCCGGAATGCCGGAATGGCGAAACATGAAAAGGTTGATATCCCTGCCTCCAAGCTGAAACTTGAAATCGTTAAGATTTTGAAGACCGAAGGGTATATCAAGAATTTTAAAAAAGCAAATCAGGATGGTATTAGTGTCATCAGGGTGTTTCTTAAATATGATGAACAAGCCGGCTCGATTATCCATGGCATTGAAAAGGTTTCCAAGCCGGGCCGTCGGGTGTATACAGGGTATAAAAACATGCCTCGGGTTTTTAATGGATATGGTACGCTGATTGTGTCTACGTCGATAGGCGTTACCACTGGAAAAAAGGCCGCTGAAAAAAAAGTAGGCGGAGAAGTCATCTGTACCGTTTGGTAAGAGGGAGTATATGTCACGTATCGGAAAAATTCCGGTTAAGGTTCCCAAAGGGGTAAAGGTAAGCTTCCAGGATACGGTCATGACCGTGGAAGGCCCTAAAGGAAAACTGAGCCAATCGTATCATCCGGTTATAAGCTTTACCCCAGAGGAGGATCAGATTGTGGTCGCCAGAGCTAATGAGGAAAAGCAAACCAAGGCATTTCATGGGCTCTACCGTAATTTACTCAACAACATGGTGATTGGCGTATCAAGTGGGTTTACCCGGGTTCTGATCATCACGGGAGTAGGTTACCGGGCAGAAGTGCGAGGAAAGCTCTTATCCATGAGTTTAGGGTATTCTAATGATCTCTTTGTGGGCATCCCGGAAGGTATTACCGTGGCTACTGAAGCGGGGGGGAAACTGGTCATAAGCGGCATTGATAAGCAGCGGGTTGGTGAATTCGCCTCTGAGATTCGTAAGCTGCGTCTTCCTGAACCCTATAAGGGTAAGGGAATCCGGTATGAAAATGAACAAATCAGACGGAAAACCGGTAAGTCCGGGGTTAAGTAGGTGTAAGTATGTTGCGAAAAATGCTTGAGAAAGACAGGAAGCGGATTAAAAGAAAGACCCATATACGTAAAGTTATTTCTGGTACTCCGGAACGGCCCCGTATGAGTGTAACCCGAAGCAACCGGGCTTTGTACATTCAAGTTATTGATGATACCCGGGGACATACCTTGGTTGCTGCTTCCACCTTGGAGAAGGAATTGCGGAACATCAAGGCAACGGTGGAAGGAGCGGTTCAGTTAGGGGAAATTATGGGAAAACGGCTGCTGGAGCAGAATATTAAGCAGGTTGTTTTTGATAGAAATGGGTATTTATATCATGGCTGCGTGAAAGCCATGGCCGATGGAGCCCGGAAAGCCGGGATTCAATTCTAGCAGGGGGCAACATGGAACATGCACGGGAACGGGATAGAAATTTTCAGGAAAAAGACAAAGAATTTATTGAAAAGCTCGTAAAGCTTAACCGGACCGCCAAGGTAGTTAAAGGAGGACGCCGGTTTTCCTTTTCAGCCTTGACTGTCATTGGGGATCGTAAGGGTAATGTGGGTTATGGTTTTGGGAAGGCTAATGATGTTTCCGAAGCCATCCGTAAGAGTGTGGAGAAGGCCAAACGGAATCTGGTACCCTTACCGATTAAGAATGGAACCATTCCCCATGAAATTCAGGGAGTCTTCAAGGCTTCCAAGGTCCTGTTGAAGCCTGCCTGTTCGGGTACGGGGATCATCGCCGGCGGACCGGTGCGGGCGATCATGGAAGCTGGAGGCGTAACTGATGTCTTGAGTAAGTCCATCGGCGCTTCAAGTCAATACAATGTGCTCAAAGCTACCTTTGATTGTATCAGTAAGATGATGGATGCGAAAACCATAGCCAAAAACCGAGGTAAATCTCTGAAGGAACTGTGGGGGTAGTATGGCACAGAGGATTATCATACGATTGGTTCGTAGTACCATAGGAGCCCTTCCCAAGCAGCGGGCAACGGTTCGTTCGCTGGGTTTACGAAAGATTGGATCAAAGGTGGAACATGAAGCAAGTCCTGCGGTTTTGGGGATGGTTAAAGTGGTATCCCACTTGGTTTCGGTGGAGGAACGCACATAATGCAGGATTTTAACTTACATGCTCCTCAGGGAGCGCATAAGCGAAAACGGATAATTGGTCGTGGTCAAGGTTCTGGACGGGGGACTACTGCGGGGAAGGGGAATAAGGGACAGAAAGCCCGTTCTGGTGGTAAGACCTATGTGGGATTTGAAGGGGGACAGATGCCCCTGTATCGGCGACTTGCTCAGCGGGGTTTTTCTAACTATCCCTTTAAAAAAGAATTTCAGGTGGTAAACTTGGGAGAACTAGAGGGGCGTTATCATGACGGAGAAACCGTGGATGTAGTTACGCTGAAGCAAAAGGGGCTGATTAAGGGCCCTGCACCGGTGAAGATCCTGGGGGATGGGAAATTTACCAAGAAACTCATTTTCAAGATAAGCACCTTGTCTGCTTCTGCTAAGGCAAAGATTGAGCAAGCCGCGGGCAGTACAAGCGGTGGCGCTGGTGATGTATGAGGGAGATGGTTTACAAAACCAGGGAGATTTGATAAAAAAGAAGATCAGATATGGTTATTATTAATGGTTAACGATAAAGTACAGGAACAGTTACATGGCTAATCCAGTGATCGGTATTTTCAGAGTTAAAGAACTGCGGGAACGTATTTTGTTTACTGCATTGATGTTGGTGGTTTTTCGAATTGGCGCAGTGCTTCCCATTCCCGGTATCAATGTAGGGGAATTGAACGCATATTTTCTTTCTCAGCAAAATTCCGGTAATCCTTTTGTTGATTATCTTGACTTTTTTGCCGGTGGCGCTTTCTCAAACTTTTCGATATTTATGCTGGGGATTATGCCCTATATTTCTATGTCGATCATCATGCAGCTCCTACTCATCGTGTTTCCCAGTTTGAAAAAGATTTCTCAAGAGGAGGGAGGGAGAAAGAAGATTCAAGCCTATCAGCGGCTTGGCACGGTAGTAGTCTGTCTCATCCAATCTTTTGCGGTTACCCAGTATGCCCAAAGTATTTCCCGGAGCGTGGAAAATCTGTTGAGTATGAAGCTGGTTCCCTTTACCCTTATCGCGATGCTCACCGTAACCGTGGGAACCATGTTTCTCATGTGGATAGGGGAACAGATCACCCGGCGGGGTATAGGGAACGGGATATCCCTGTTGATATTTGCAGGAATCGTAGCCCGGCTTCCTCAAGCGGTCTGGGAGTTGTTTGGACGGGTACGGAACGGGGACCTCAATCCGGTATTTGTGATCCTGGTGTTTGCTATGTTTGTGGCAGTAGTGGCCTTGGTGGTATTTGAACAGCAGGGACAGCGGAAAATTCAGGTGAATTATGCAAAACGGGTAGTAGGTAGGCGGATGTACGGTGCCCAAAGTACCTATATTCCCTTTAAGATCAATCCTTCAGGGGTTATTCCGGTTATCTTTGCCTCATCGATTCTGACTTTTCCTTTGCAGATCGCTTCCACCATCGGAGGTAATGTGGCATGGCTCGGGGTGGTTTCCCGGGTTTTAAGTCCCCACGGATGGTTGTACAATATCTTATATGTGCTGTTAATTATATTTTTTGCCTATTTCTATACTCAAGTGAGCTTAAACCCCATAGAAATTGCCAAGAATATTCGAGAGAATGGGGGTTCTATACCGGGGATCAGGACAGAACGGATTGAGGAATATCTTACGAAGATATTAAACCGAATCGTGCTTCCCGGTTCTTTTTACCTGGCCTTGATTGCGATAATTCCAACGATTATCCAGTGGTTGTTTAATTTCCCCTCGTCGATTTCGTATTTGATGGGAGGTACGAGTCTCTTGATCCTGGTGGGGGTTGATCTGGATACCATGAGTCAAATTGAGGGCTTGCTCAAGATGCACCACCACGAAGGATTGACCAAACGGGGCCGGCTTCGGGGCCGGAACCTATAGCCTGCGGTAGTATGCGTTTACATAACAATTTATCCTGTATGGAGACAGGGGAATGAATTATAAAGGGAGTATTATGGATGAAAGTCCGAACCAGTGTTAAACCTATTTGTGATAAATGTAAGGTGATTAAACGAAACGGTATCATACGGATCGTTTGTCAGAACCCTAAGCATAAACAAAAGCAAGGTTAGGAGTAGGTATGGCGCGTATAGCGGGGGTTGACCTCCCTAATAAGCATGTAAATATTGCGTTGACCTATATTTTTGGAATTGGCAGATCCAGTGCGGATGTTATTTGTGCCAAAGCAAAGATAGATCCGCAGCGACTCATCAATGATCTGTCAGCGGAGGAGCTCAACGGCCTGCGGCAGCTCATCGAAAATGAGTATAAAGTTGAGGGGCGTTTACGTACTGAGATTGCCCTGAATATCAAGCGGCTCATGGATATTGGGTGTTACCGTGGACTTCGTCATCGTAAGGGTCTGCCTCTTCGGGGCCAGCGGACCCGAACCAATGCCCGTACGCGTAAAGGTAAAAAGAAGACCGTGGCCGGTAAGAAGAAATAAGGGAAGCGGAGGATAGGGTGGCTGCTAACACAAAGAAGCGGAAAGAGAAGAAGTCCGTATATGAAGGGAACGTATATATTCAGGCTACGTTCAATAATACGATTGTTACCATAACCGATATTATGGGAAATGCCGTTTCCTGGGCGAGTTCTGGAGGACTTGGATTTAAGGGTGCCAAAAAATCTACTCCTTTTGCAGCACAGACGGTAACTGAGACCGCAGCGCAAAAAGCTATACAGGTGGGACTCCGGGAAGTACACGTCTATGTTAAAGGACCGGGAATCGGACGGGAATCGGCGATTCGTCAACTGGGGGCACTGGGTATCAAGGTAAAGTCGATCAACGATGTTACCCCGATTCCGCATAATGGTTGCAGACCTCGCAAAACCAGGCGTATCTAAGGGAGAAGAAGAATATGGCGCGATATACCGGACCTGTTTGCCGATTATGCCGGGCAGAGCAGAAGAAGTTGATGCTCAAAGGCGGTCGTTGCAGAAGTGATAAGTGTCCGATTAATAAGAAACGTCCTGCACCGGGTAAAGACCCCAAGGCACGGCCAGGGAAGCGGTCGGATTATGGTATTCAGCTCCGGGAAAAACAGAGGCTCAAGAGAATATACGGTATGCAGGAAAAGCAGTTTAGCCTTTTCTTTGAACGGGCCCTGCGTATGAGTGGTATTACCGGGGAAAATCTTTTTGTCTTATTGGAACGGAGGCTCGATAATGTGGTATACCGTTTGCGTTTCGCGGTAAGCCGGAGTCAAGCACGACAGATCGTGCTCCATGGTCATGTAGCGGTTAATGGAAAACGGGTGAATGTGCCTTCTTATTTAGTGCGGCCCGATGATATGGTAGAGATTGGGGAATCCGGTAAGGGGCTAGTGGTGGTTAAAGATGCCTTAAAGGAATACGGACGATCCGGGATCATGCCCTGGCTTTCTCTGGATCCTGATACCATGAAAGGGAAGTTCCTTGCTAATCCGCGGCGCAGTGATATCACTGATCTCGTGGATATCAAAGAACAGATGATTGTTGAATTATATTCTAAATAAGGAGTCTTCATGGCCCGTAAGAACCTTCTGAAAGGATTCAAACGCCCAAAAAGTATCATTTTTGAATATGGTGAGCTTAAACCGGATTATGCTAAGCTCACGGCAGCTCCTTTTGAACCAGGATTCGGAACGACGATTGGTAATACCCTACGAAGGGTACTTCTTTCCTCGATCCAAGGATACGCAATTAGCGCCATTAAGATCACTTCCTATGATGCTGAGGGAGTAGGTCATGTGGTTTCTAGTGAATTCGAGACCATACCGAATATTGTCGAAGATACCTTGGAGGTTATCAATAACCTCAAACAGATCCGACTCCGACTTCCGCCTGATACGGAAGAGGAAGTACTTTTATATGAATGGTCTGGGAACCGGGAAATCAAGAGTGATGATTTTGAACGGATAGGCCAGGTGGATGTTTTGAGTACCGGTCAGCATATTATGACCCTCATGGAAAATGCCCGAATTGAATTTGAAATTCAGATTGAGCTTGGCCGGGGTTATGTTCCTTCTGAGGTTAACGAACGTTACGTGGAAGTGATTGGTACGATTCCCATGGATGCGATCTTTTCTCCGGTGAAGAAGGTAAAATTCGCCGTGGAACCCACCCGGGTAGGACAACGTAGTGATTACGACAAGTTGTTGCTAGAACTATGGACCGATGGAACCATCCGTCCAGAAGATGCTTTAGCCGAGGCAGCAAAAATTCTCAAAGAGCACCTGTCGGTTTTCATCAATTTTGATGAAAATAACCTTGGGTCTGATGAGGATTTTGACGAAGATGATGAGCGTATCCGGCAGCTTCTCAATACTCCGGTGGAAGAACTGGAATTATCGGTCCGTTCATCAAACTGTCTTAAAAACGCAAATATTAAAACCATCGGTGAGTTAACCCGGAAAACTGAGGATGATATCACTAAGACCCGTAATTTTGGGAAGAAGTCTCTCCAGGAAATTAAGGAGAAACTCAAGGAGTGGAACCTGAGTCTGGGGATAACCGACCTCAATGTTTTGAGAAATGCGGTAAAGATTACCCCCCAACAGGAAAAGGAAGAAGCAGATGAAGCATAAAAGAGGGTTTAACCCCCTGGAACGCATGTCAGCTCATCGGAAAGCTCTTCACCGGAATATGGTTACGTCCTTATTTAGATACGAAAGGATTAGGACCACCAAAGCAAAGGCTTTGGAAATCCGCCGGAGCGCTGAAAAGCTGATAACCCGAGCAAAAGTTGATTCGGTTCATAATAGGCGGATTGTTTCCAGTCGCCTCTTTGATGAAGGTATGGTGGCTAAGTTGTTTACTAATATCGCCCTCCGTATGAAGGATCGTCCCGGTGGTTATACCCGGATGCTCAAACTTGGCGAGCGCCCGGGAGATGCAACAGAAATGGTTATTCTTGAATTGGTTGATTATACCTTGGATATAGAGGATACTTCGGGTAAGCAGGCAAAGAAAGCCGCTAAGCAAGATTCCAAAAGAACTAAAAAAACAGACAACGGCGTAAAAGGGACACCGTAAAGGGGATAAGGCAATGTCTAAAGCGCATAGGGGTAAGGGAATCTGGGAAGAGTTTTCCCGTGGGCGTGGTCAGTGTCCGGTTTGTAAGCGGAATAACGTGAAGATTCTGTATGAACAGGAAGAAGGTGCTATAAAGGTTAAAGTATGCAAAATCTGTAAGGCTGCGATTAAACATGGTAAAAAGCGTTTAGTCCCGAGCTAGAGAATAAGCTTGTACTCATCGGTTTTGTTTTAAAGAAATCATAGAGGTTTAGACTAAAAAAGCCTGTTATCAACAGGCTTTTTATTTACGGGAGCGACGGGGCTTGAACCCGCGAT
>JAITAI010000011.1 GCA_031284195.1 Treponema sp. | reverse complement strand
CTGGGGACTTCACCGCGCAAGCATAACATGACCCATTCTAGATATATGGGAATATAGCATAGTTCCAATTGTCATGATAAGGATGAGTGTTCCAAAGTAACTTTTTGCAATTCTTCATCGCTTGTTTTCTTACCTGTCTGATGCCTATCCAAGGGGTCCTTTATTTTCAAGGCATTGGTGATTTTTGTATTGGCAATTGAATTGATGATAACTTCATAGCTTGAGGCTGTTTCAAAACCTCAAGTTTTGAAACAGCAACTAGATTTAAATTTAAGTGAAACAGCGGGCTTTAAACCGCTTTTTGGAAGCCAGTTTCATCAGAAACGAAGTTTCCGTACTAACCGAGTTTTGAAACCGGCTCAATTAACTTTCGAAATTGTTTTTATTGGCAATAATGAAATAATGCAACGGCGCATAACAGGGCTGTATGCGTTCCGGGCCTTCGGCTTTCCAGAGTTCCGTTCGCCTAAGTCAGCTGCTTCCCCTTGGGGACGATGCTTTATGATACCAGGGCTTTGCTTAACCCTATCCCCAGCCCTGCCAGAACCAGAGCTGCCAGGTTGTTAACGATGATGTTGAGCAGGGCCTGCTTTACCTGTCCCTCAGAAAACAAACGGATGCTTTCCAAGGCATAGCTTGAAAAGGTGGTATAGCCTCCCAGAAACCCCGTGATGAGGAAGAGGCGTAATTCCCCAGGAATCCGAGAAGATTCAAAGATTTGAAACAAAAACCCTATCATGAACGAACCCAGGGCATTAACACAAAAGGTTCCCAGGGGAAAGGGCTGTACCCATAGGGTATTAACCAGTTGGGTAGACCCATACCGTGCCGCCGCACCCAAGCCTCCCCCGATAATGACCGCGATATACCGTATCACCGAAAGCTCAGGGTTTGCTATGGTCCCCACAGCAATGCTTATATTTCTTCCCGCTTCCGCAGGGACAAGGTTCGTTTCTGCCTACCTTGGGACTGGAACGGACAACGGTCTTGGGTACTATATTCCCTTCACTATAGAACCATCGGTCCCCTTGTTTTTTAAACCGGGCCTTTTCATGATGAACATCTTTAAGCCCATCTCGTTCATAGGTGGCCTCAAACTCCACGCTTCCTTCAGTATCCTCAGTACCGCCTCGGGTACAGGATAGGATCTTGAGCCCCAGCCACCGGGACTTTTCACTCCAGTCCTTGGTCTGCTGGAAATCGATATCATCTTTGCTATCTTTGCTACACGTATCCACGATGTAGATAATGGCATGTTCTACATAGGCGGAATACCGGCTTCGCATGAGGGCTTCTGCGGTGGAGGGCATTCGGACGCCTGAGATATAGGGTTCACAACATGCTTCAAAGGAAAGCCCTGAACCACAGGGACAAGGTTTCAACATAGGACCTCCAAAAGCGCAGAAATATCCACAGGAATGATCTGAGCGAGGGGTTTTCGCTCCATTACCTGTTTAAGGGATACTGGAACCGGTACAGGACCGGTTAAAGGCTCTACGATCTCGGCAAATTTGGCAGGATGCGCCGTGGCAAGGATCCCCACTGGATCCGTACAGGAAGGAGCAGACCCGCGAAGCTGATCGAACCCCTGCCAGGCCACTGCCGTGTGGGGATCCAGGAAATACCCTTGGGTATGGTGCACCTGCTGGATGATCCTGCGGGTTGCTTCATCACTGACCCATACCCCCTGTAAGATCCTCTGCAGTTCTTCTAGGGACCACTGAGCGATCATGCGCTCAAAGTTACTGGGAGCCCCCACGTCCATAGCATTAGAAATGGTGGCCTGAGAGGGCCGAGGCTGGTAAAGGCCGCTGGCAAGATAATCAGGAACGGTTTTGTTGACATTCGTGGCGGCAATGAAACCCCGAATAGGCGCACCCATCTTCATGGCATACAGTCCCGCGGTGAGGTTCCCGAAATTACCTGAGGGTACGCAAAAGGTAATGGGCTGCCCTGGCTTGAAGGCCCAGGTTCTTGGAGAAGCAGCAGCACCGGGAGAAGCCCAGGGACTGCCCTCGTGGGGCAGATCGGTTTTTCCTGCCAAGGCCTTTCCCGCTGCCGCTGCATAATAGATACTTTGGGGGATGAGCCGGGATATGTTGATGGAGTTAGCAGAAGAAAGGGCCTGCTTTTTTTGCAAGTCCTGGTCGCTAAAAGCGGTTTTCACGAGCCGTTGACAATCGTCGAAACTTCCCTCCACTGCCACAGCCTTGATGTTTCCCCCAAGCCCGGCAATTTGCCGTTCCTGCAAAGGGGATACCCTGCCCTTAGGATAGAGCACGGTTACCCCAATACCCTCAACACCGTAAAAGCCTGCTGCCACTGCCCCGCCCGTATCCCCGGAGGTGGCCACTAGGATATGCAAGGGCTTCTCTTCTCCCCGGCGGAGGTACGCAAAAGCCCGGGCCATGAACCGGGCCCCGAAGTCTTTGAACGCTGCGGTAGGTCCGTGGAACAGTTCCAATACCAGCCGGTCTCCCACAGGAACCAGGGGAGCGGCAAAGGGATAGGCTGCATGGACCATATCCTCCAAGACCGGATCAGGTATTTCACCGTGCACATAGGGCTTTACGGTTTCAAAGGCGATATCATGGAAATCCATAGTCCCCAAGGAAGATCTAACCGATTCTGGATAGGGGGGTATTACTTCAGGGACAAAGAGGCCCCCATCAGGAGCAAGCCCGGTCAAGGCTGCCCGGGCAAAGCTTACTCCTTCGGCTTTGTTCCTCGTACTGTAATAACGCATCCTTTTCTTACCCTACCTTAATTTTTTTCGCAGTTTCCTGCGGCTTTTTTGAGCCGCTTTTCTTTCTGCTGCACTACTGGCGGTATTTCTACTGGAATTTAAGTATACCCGAACCGGTTTATGGTTGGGAAGCCGGGAGGCAATAATAAGCCAGAAGATTCCTAGTACAATCATGATAAAAGAAAACACCTGACCTGTCGAAAAACTGAGCAGCGAATGGGCCGCTGCAGGGGGGAGCGTGGTGGCTACCAACTGGATACGGTAACCCAGGTCCGCATCCGGCTCCCGGAAGTACTCGATGAAAAACCGGAACAGACCGTAACATATCCCATAGATGCCTATTAAAAAACCCTTAAAGGGTTTTCTGTTTCTTAACAGCCAGATGATAAGCCACAAAACCACCCCTTCAAAAAAGGCTTCATAGAGCTGGGATGGATGCCGGGGCAGGTTCACCCATACCGCCTGGTCTGGAATAAGGATCCCCGCCTTTTCTGCTGCTTCCCGGACCCACAGTTCTGCTACTGGAAGCCGTTGAGCCTGGGGAAACAACATACCCAGAGAACCGGTGTACACCCGGCCGTATAATTCACCGTTGATAAAATTACCCAGCCGGCCAAAAGTATATCCCAAAGGGATACTGGCGGCAAACATATCTCCGATTTCCCGGTAGTCAAATCGTTTTACCCTAGAATAGATCAGAATCGCCATGATACCCCCAATGACGCCACCGTGATAGCTCATACCTTGGAGGCCGGTAAAGGTACCATCCCGGAAGGGCCAGAATACGAGCCAAGGCTGCTGCCGGTACACGTCGCTGGTTTCATACACCAGGGTGGCGAATATCCGAGCCCCCACTACCAAGGCAAAAATACCCCAGAGAAACAAGCCCGTGAGATCATCATCGGTGATGGGAAAATGGCGTTCCAGCACCTGTTTACGGTACAGCAGAAAGGCCACTCCGAAGGCCACGATATACATAAGCCCATACCAGCGGATGGGAAGACCCGGAATTATTTCCGGTGATAGCCACGGGGGAAATGGTATACTGATTAACATGGACACCTCTTTATTGCTCTTTTTCTTTGTAATAACAACTTAGCCGCTTCTAGAAGCGGCTTGACGATGCATTGTAGACCCCATAAATCCCCGGATTTCGGTCAAAGCGGACAAGGCCATCCTGCCTTTTCTGTCAGAACCGGGGCTTTTTCTTTTTTTCTTGGAACCCGGATTTTTTTTCGTGAGACTCAGCGTCTTCCTCAGAGTTGCTAAGGCTTGAATCCTTGGGCCATGGCCTTGGAGAGCTTAAGTTTCAAAAAATTATTCTCTTTCTTGAGTTTGGATAATTCAAATTGTTGGGATTTTATGGTCTCCACTAGATCCCCTTGACTCAAAGCCCCGGAGTGCAGCAGATCTTCCACATATTCCATTCTGCTCTCAAAATCAACTTCCGCTTCTGCCCCTGCTTCCAGAAAGCTCTCATCCATATCCTTAACGCTAAAGGAAAATTGATCTTCTGGAGACTTGAGGATCTTATCGGCAATCCGGTAAATCGCCTGAGCCAAAATGGACCGAGGCTTATAGATGGTGATGGGGAGCCGGGAAGCAAGACTCGTATCCTGCATGGTATCCCGGTAGAGCACCCCCAGGTGCTCAATCCGCAAATCCAGGTATTCTTCACAGGAACGGCGGATCTTCATGGCCACCTCTGCATCCTTGGGATTATCGAGCATGTTGGTGATGAGCCGGGGATGCAGCCGGTTAAGCCGGGTCATAAAGGCTTCGTAGGAGAACGGATCGATCTTGCGTATCTCAGGAAGCACCTTAGGAATATAGAACTTCTGAGGACCAGAACCGTCCCGGCGTATCTGTTCAAGATAGGTATACGCTGCGGTTCCTTTGGTAAAGACCATGTACATCATTCTGAAAACCGTGTTTTTCAAGAACACGTAGGCATTGAGCACCGCGGTAACTGCCGGAGAGGTTACCACAATCCCCTCACCGGAAAGGAGAAAGAAGTCCAGAATGGACTGATGGGTTCCTGCCCCCAGGTCAATGATAAGGATGTCCGTATGCCCTTTTAAGGCTAATAAACGCCTGATCAGGGCATTCCGCTGAGAGGCTTTGAGATTAGCGGTCCCAGGAATTTCCGTATCTCCCGGGATAAATCGCAGTCCTGGAATATCGGTTTCCACAATCACTTGGGAGAAATCCGTCCGGGGATCGTTTAAGAAGGTTCCAATGCCCACTTTTGGAGACTGATGCCCCAGGACGAGATGCAGATTTGAGGCCCCCAGATCCAGGTCAGAGAGGACCACCTGTTTTCCTGCTCGGGCAAACGCCACTGCCAAATTTGCCGCTACCAGGGATTTGCCGACCCCTCCTTTACCGCTTGCAATAGGAATGATACGCATTATAGGCCTCCTCCCGGCTGAGCTACTAAACGGTTCATCCGGCTTATCTTGGTTTGCAGTAGTACTCCTCCCAAGACTGAAAAGATATCCACTGCAGTAAGCAGCAGGGTGAACCCTAGGATACCCCTGGCCCCTATGTTCAAAGCAGCGATAATTCCACGAAAGGAAAAAACAGCCCATCCAATCAACGATACCAGGGTAATGGTTTTACCTGCTATATATAAAGGAACATAGGATCGGTATAGGGAAAGACGGATCCATAAGAAATAGGTCATCAGGGGAAACAGTGCATTGGGAACCACACACACCACATAAGGGAAGAACCGGTTTGTAAATCCTCCACCTCCGGAGATTTCATACAAGGGCCTCAAAACCGCCAATACACCCAATAGTACGATAAGACGGAAAAATTCGCATACAAAAAGCATGATTCTCAAAGGCCCATATACATCCATATCTAAAAATCTAAAGTTCTCAAGGAAGAGAGTCAATGGGTGTCCAGGTACCCCTACCTTCAAATGAAATGTCCGGCCCTCCCTTTTTCCCGTAGACCGCTCATTTCAGCCAAAGCATATACCGCCACAGCGGTGATCAGGGTATCCAGTAAGGTACCCACCGCAATAAGATAGAAGGCCAGGGGTTTGAGTAAAAGATAGCCTCCTTCATAGCCCTGCCCATAATTCAGGCAAAGCACTGCCAAAGCAGTATAGGCCCCATCTCCCGGATGACGGGCCAAGAAAAATGAAATGATGAATATCCTGATCCCTATGGATACCAGGTGTACCGGGAGGATCTCCAGACTTGAATAGGATTTGATAATCACGATAAACGCCACTGCTGCCACCATAGCGCTTCCGGATCTGCCAAAGGTACTAAACAGGGACACTACCACCGCATTTATTCGCCTACGGACCCCCAGATTCTCCTTGCTATGCCGCAACAGTACGGATAGGGAAAAGTTAAGGTCCCCTGAAAAGAAACCCGCCAAGGCCGGTCCTAAAACGCCGTATATCACCTGTAAGGGCTTCATCTCGGCTTTGAGCAAACAGAGGAGCAAGGGCAGCACAATACCGATCAGCACCAGGCTGAGGACTCCCAAGAGGATCATCACATTCTGAAATCCCTCTCCCTGTGCTGCTTCTTGATAGGACGCTGCCCAGTATGCACTGAGGACAATCATGATAAGTCCCAGTATTTCCGAAAAAAAGGAACCGATGTGATAAAATATCCGGGAAAGGGAATCTACCAGGGAAATCACCGGTTTGGTATGACTCCGATCATAGGAAAGGCCGATCCCTAGAAAAAAAGCGCATACATATACGGGAAAGAGGTATACCCCATCACTTACCAGGGCGGAGAACATATTAGGAGGAAACAAGACCCGTAGACTTTCTAGGGTCTCCAAAGAAACCGCCGTAACCTGCTCTTCCACCAAGATCGGAATTCGAGGAGGAGGGAAAATAAGAACCGCCCCGATTCCCCCGGCGATAACAAGGGCAGTACCCCCTGCCATGACCAGAAATGTACGAAGCACTAAGGGCCAGAATCCCCCATCCCGGCGCAGTTCATACACCCCAATGGTCAGGGAAAAGAACAGAATAGGCACTACCGTATACCGTCCTATCCTGATGGCCATATCCTGAAGCCATGGCAACAGGTTCAACACCCCAGGATGCACCGAAGGCAGAAACCTTCCCAACACTAGACCCAGAATGGAACCGATTAAGAGCTTGACCCAGACCTTCATGGGCTTAAGCATACTTTATTGAAGGAACTTATGACAATGGGGATATTTTGGGATGCATAGGCGGATCTTTCCTTTACGTCCTATCAGGGGTAACCCTTCCTAGTTTTAGGAAGCGGCCTAGAAGTTTATGATATCTTCAAGTCAGGATGAACCCATAGCAACCTTTGAGATGGTAGCGGGGTTCTCATTTTTT